>CAOJZV010000008.1 GCA_948466255.1 uncultured Bacillota bacterium
CACCCCCCCTCGCCCCCCCCGCCCCCCCCGACACCCTATACCCCCTACTTTATTTTAAGTATATTATACCCCCCCCCCCTGGTTTTGGCAAGTATTTTTAAGGTTAAAATCGATGTTTTTACATTTAATGTACAAAAAAAATAAATACTTTTTGTATTTATCTTTTTTTAGATTGACCTTCTATGTCAAAAAATAATGAATCATCAAAAAGTGCCATTTGGTTTGGTAATTGTTTTTTTGCTTTTTTAGATTTCTTATCTAAAATTTTTATAATATCAAGATTTATAGGTGAAATTGAATTATCATGCATTTCTTCTATTCTTTCTTCTCTTTCATATTCTATTCTATCTTGAGGTGACCATATTTTTTCTCTTGTTATTTCATATAAAATGTCTTCTAGTTTATTTTTAGTCATGAAATATCCACGAAGATTATGATAATGTGAAATTGCCTCTATAAAGGTCTCTTTTGCTTTTACACTATCCATTAAATCTTTTTCTTTTAATTTATTTAATGTTTTAATTAGATCTAGACCAAAATATCTATTTTTATAATCTGTCATAAACATTCTATATTCTGCTTGGAACATTCCAGCAGTCCAGTTTCTAACTATTTCACTTTGAAATTCATTTGTATATGGAGTGCCAAGAGCGAAATATTCTTTAATTTCATTATGGTTTATAAAATCTATTAATTCTTCTTGGTCACTATATAAAACTTGGTGATTACCATTAAATTCACCTTTACCTCTATATTCTATACTAATATGAAATTCATCATAATTTGTATTTGGAAGACTTACTAAGTTATTTTGGACTGCGTAATCTAAAAGTTCTTTTTCGTTTTGAAACCTTGTAGTAAAGGCATCTATTGCCATTTGATATGTTTCTTTACCGCCTACTGTTTTTCTTTCTATTCCTCTTTTGGTCTCTGGAATAGTTATTATTTTTTTAATTTTTGGATTTTGAACTATTAAACTAAATTTATCTGGTTGCATACTATCTTTTTTTGCCATAGAATCACTTCCTTATTTGTATTATACCTTATTTCTTTGTTTTGTCAAAAAAAAGTAGCTACTACTTTGTAAAGTCGCAGCTACTGCATTTTATTTTATCTTTTTTTTCGGTAAGCATACTTCCACATTCTGGACATTTTTCATCTATTGGTTTATCCCAATAAGCTGTCTTACATTTAGGATAGTTATTGCATCCATAGAAAATTTTTCCTCTTCTACTTTTTTTCTCTACTATTTTCCCATCTTTACAGTTTGGACAATCGCAGATAATTGTTTCTTCTTTTGGCTCTTGTTTTATATATTTACATGCTGGAAAATTTGAGCAAGCAACAAACTCACCATATTTACCTTTTCTAATAACTAAAGGGTGTCCACATTCTGGGCACATTTCCCCTGTTTGTTCTGCTTCTTTTTTAGGCATCTTTTCTAAAGCTTCTTCTAGCTTAGGCTCAAATTCTTTAAAGAAGTTATCTAGCACTTTATACCAAATTTCTTTACCTTCAGCTACTTTATCTAAGTCAGTTTCCATATTAGCTGTATATTCTACATTTATAATATGGTTAAAATATTCTTGTAATTTATCAGTTACTTCAAAACCAATTTCGGTTGGAACAAATTTCTTTTCTACTAAATTTACATATCCCCTATTTTTAATATTATCCATAATAGTGGCATATGTTGAAGGTCTTCCAATTCCAAGTTCATCCATTTCTTTAATTAATTTTGCTTCTGTATATCTAGCTGGTGGCTGAGTGAAATGTTGGTCCTTAGTTATATCATTTGAAACAATTACTTTTGACTGATATGTATCTAGTGGTGGAAGAACTGTATCTTTTGTATCTTCGTAATCACTATATACTTTTAAATATCCATCAAAAACGATGATTTGACCGGTTGCTTTAAACTGGTAATCATTGTTATTTAAGATAGCAGTAGTACCTTCTACTTTAGCTTCTTTCATTAAACTAGCTAAAGCTCTATAGTAAATTAAACGATATAATTTAAATTCATCGTCTTTTAAATATGGTTTTACACTTTCTGGTGTTCTGGTAATGCTGGTTGGTCTAATTGCTTCGTGTCCATCTTGAACATTATCTGTTTTTTTAGACACTTTTACTCTACCTATATATTCTTTTCCATACTTTGTTTCAATAAAATTATATGTTTCTCTTACAAATTCATCAGCAAGTCTAATTGAATCTGTACGCATATAGGTAATTAATCCGACTGTTTCATTTTCTAAATCAATACCTTCGTATAATTTTTGGGCAACTGACATAGTTTTTTTAGCACCAAATCTAAGTTTACTAGATGCTTCTTGTTGCATAGTACTAGTTGTAAAAGGTGCTTTTGATGCTTTTTGTTTTTCTTTTTTATCTACGCTTTCAATTTCAAAAGTATTATTTAATTTATCTAATATTTCATTAGCTTCTAATTCGTTTTTTATTTCTATTTTTTTATGTTTATACTGAAATAAATCAGCATTAAATTCTTTGAATTTAGCAGTTATGGTCCAATATTCTTCTGGAATAAAAGCCTGGATTTCTCTTTCTTTATCAACAATTAGTTTTAAGGCAACACTTTGAACTCTACCAGCACTGGTTCCATCTGTTTTTGATTTAATTAATTTTGATAATCTAAAACCAATTATTCTATCTAGGATTCTTCTTGTTTCTTGACTGTTTACTAGGTTTTTATCAATTTTACCTGCGTTTTTTATTCCTTCAGTTACTCCTTTTTTAGTAATCTCTGGGAATAATACACGGCTATAATGATTATCATCTAAACCTAAGACATCGTAAATGTGCCATGCGATAGCTTCCCCTTCACGGTCGGGGTCGGTTGCAAGAATAACATTATCAACATTTTTAGCTTCTTTTTTTAGTTCATCTATAACCTTTTTCTTCTCACTTATTGTTTTATAGTCTGGTTTAAAATTATTTTCAATATCAACACCTAATCCGAATTTACCTTTGGTTGATAAATCTCTAATATGTCCTTTACTTGATGTAACTGTGTAGTCAGGTCCAAGATATTTACTAATCGATTTTACTTTTGTTGGAGATTCCACTATAACTAAGTTTTTTGCCATAATCCACTTCCTTTTCGTTAATATATTTTATACACCATTATTGTTTTTATGTCAAATACTTTTTATTTCATTATAAAAGTATCCTTATTGGATACTTAAAATTTTCCACATTTACTTCCCCATGAATCTACTAGTTCATTATTTCTATATATTTTTAATAATTCACAGTTATTTGAACATCTATTACATTCTATAGCCTTTGTATCAAACGTTATATCCTCAAGTTCTAATGAATAAGTTTTACCTATTTTATTTTTTCTGGCAAGTACAGCTATCCCTATAGCACCCATTAAGTGACTATTTTCATCTACTATAATATCTTCATTTAATACTTCTTTAAAATATTTAACTACGCCTTCATTTTTAGAAACACCACCTTGGAAAATAATTGGAGCTTCTATTTTTTTTCCTTTGCCTACGTTGTTTAAATAATTTAAAACTACACTTTTACAAAGCCCTGCTATAATATCTTCTTTAGGATAACCTACCTGGGCTTTATGAACTAAATCGGATTCAGCAAACACGGTACATCTAGCGGCTATTTTAACAGGATTTTTTGATTTTAAAGCATATTTACCAAATTCTTCTGGCTGTAATCCTAACCTTTTAGCTTGGCTTGAAAGAAATGATCCTGTTCCAGCAGCACACAATGTATTCATGGCATAGTTTGTTATTATCCCATTTTTTATTAAGATTATTTTTGAATCTTGGCCTCCTATTTCTAGGATTGTTCTAACATTTGGATAGTATGTAAGTGTTCCTACGGCATGCGCGGTTATTTCGTTTTTAACGATGTTAGCTTTTAACATTAAACCGATTAATTTTCTAGCACTTCCTGTTGTGCCTATTCCTTTTATAATACATTTTTTAGGTAAGTTTTGTTTTAATATTTTTATTAATTTCCTTACAGCATTTACTGGATTACCTTCAGTCCATATATATTCCTTAGCAATTATTTTATTATCGTCATCAATGATTACTCCTTTGGTTGATATTGAACCGATATCAATTCCTAAATAACACTCTTTCATTTTCTCTTCCTCATTTCTAACATGTCGTAAAAGGCTTCTAATCTTGTTTTTATTCCGGTTTCTGATGTGTTAGCATCGAAGCTAAAAAATAAAACTGGAACTTCATATTCACTTGCAATTTTATTTATAATTGGCATTGCTCCTATTTCTGGTGTACAAAAGGCTGATTTTATATGAATGATTCCATCATATCCTTCTTCACAAAGATATTTTGTTCTGGCAATATTGTCAGCGGCATCGGCCCCCATTTGGTATTTGATATATTCTTTTACGTACTTTAAATAGTGTTTTATGGATTTCCCTTTTTCAAATAATAAATAATTTACATTAGTAAATCTTTTTATTTCTAATTTGTTTTTAGCTAATTCTTTTTCTAAAAAATAGTTTGAAAATGGTTCCATAATTGTATAAAGTTCACCTATTATTCCAATTTTTAAACAGTCATCTGGTTTATGTATTTTTAATTCTGTAAATCCCTTTGTATATTTTCTGTAAAGTTGTTTTAATTCTTTATAATTTTTTACTTTACTAAAATCCCTTAGACATTTTTCTTTTAAGTATTCAAATGAACCTTCTTCTATTTCAAAGCCAACATTTTCTCTTATATATTCATCTATAGTGTCCATGTATTTAACCATTTTAATAGTTATAAATCCATAATACAAAGCTTTTATTTTACTGAATTTTGGATCTATTTGCTTTATTAATCTATAAATTCTTTTTATGCTTGTTTTTCCTTTAGTTACTAAGTTTACTAATTTAATATCATAACCTAGATTTTTTAGTATTTCTTCTTGAACTTCAGCATAATAACCATATCTACATCCTCCACCCATTTGAATTAGGGTATTGGCTCCTTTTTCTATAGATTCTATCATTGTTCCTAATGTATATTTAAATGGTGTACAAACAAATTCTGGACTATATTTTGAACCTATTTCTATTGTCCTTGCGGTTATTGGTGGGGGCGAAATAATTTCAGCGTGTAAAACATTTTTTAATAAATAGTTCGCAGGTACATGATAATCGCCCATAAGTGGGAATGATATTTTAGTCATTAAATCCCCCCTTCAACATATCTATAAAACTTTCTAGCCTGGTTTCGGTTCCGGTAAATGATGATGTGTCATCTAAAACTAAATTTATATATGGAATATTTATTTTACGCATTACAAGTTCATTTACTAAAGAGTCTGGTCCACATGGAAAAGCCGATAGAAATATGATCCCATCTATTTTATCTTTAGAATATATTATAGAGCCAATATTATCTTTAGAATATTTAAAATACAAATCTTTTGAAAGTTTTTCGCTTAATTTGTTAGTGATTTTCTCATCAAATTTATCACTAAATATTATTTCTATATTTTCTTTTTCTAAATATTTTATTATTTCTTTTCCGATTAAATCATCATAAGTATTATAAGGATGACTTACTAATAGTATTTTGGTTTTTGTCCCGTTTAATTTATTTGTATTTATTGTTATTTCTCTTGATCTTTTTTCTTTATATTTATTTATGGCATATTTGTAGGCTTTTTTACTTTCATGTTTTGTTTTACTTAAGTTTATACCTATTTTAATAAGTCCTTTTTTTAAGGTTTCATTATTATCTAAATTTATATTATAATTTAAAATTTTTACATCAAAAATATTATTAATTATATCGTAAGCACTTAAAAAATTTGTGCATGTTTGATTTTCTAAACCATAATTATCTATTCTTGGAATTAATAAATAATCACATTTATCTTTAAGGTACGCACAATGACCAATATATGTTTTTAAAGCCAAACACATTTCATCATTAGAATATTTTAAGCCCATATCCATAATTTCTTTATTGGTGTTTGGGCTTATAATATATGGGATTTTTAAGTAATCAAAAAAGTTTTTCCATATATCTCCATAATAATAGTAAAATATACTTCTTGGAATACCTATCTTGTCCATATTATCACCATTATAAATATATTAAGGCTTATCTTTTTTTATGAATATTTTATATTTTTTGTTTGATAATATTAATGGAGGATGGTATTTATGGATAATTCTAGAATTAAATGTACAGTTAAGGACTGTAAGCACCATGATGGTGATTGCAGATGTAAATTAAATGAAATTAAAGTATGTCACTCTGAGGATTCTAAGAAAAAAGAAGCTACTATGTGTGATAGCTATAAGAAACTAGATAAATAAGCCTAATTAATAGCTTATTTTTTTATAATGTGGTATAATGATGGGGTGGAAAACTTTTGAAAGGAGGTGCGGATATATGCAGCTAAAACAGCTTACAAATGAGGAGTTTAGAACTTTTAGTAAACAATTTAGACCTTCCTCTATCTTCCAAACTACTGAGTATGCTTTTACGATGAATGAAGAAGATTTTGATACTTTCTTTTTAGGTCTTGTTGACGATGGAGTTATTAAGGCTGCTAGTTTAATATTAATTAGAAAAATTAATGGTTTTAAATATGCTTTCGCACCTCGTGGATTTTTAGTTAATTATAATGATTTTTCATTAGTGGAATCTTTTACTAAACAAGTTAAAAAATTTTTAGGAAAACGTGATGTTGTAGCTATTAAAATTAGCCCTTTAATTGTTAAAAAAGTTTATGATGCTGATTATAATGTTGTAGGTATAAATCCTAATTATGATAGTATCTTTAACAATCTTAAAAAGCTAGGTTTTTATCATCTTGGTTATAACAATTATTTTGAGGCCTTAAAACCTAGATATGAAGCTATTGTAAATATTGATTTACCATATACTAAAATGTTTGCGAATATTAAAAAGCCTTTCAGAACTAAAATCAGAAAGGCTACTAAAGATGGGATTAAAGTATATCATGGTAATATTAATAATTTGGATTATTTGTATGAACATACCAAAAATAAATATCCTAGGGATTTAAAATATTTTAAGGAATTATATAGATTTTTTGATAAAGAAAATATGATTGATTTTTATTATAGTATGTTAGATACTACTGACTATTTAAAAATTACTCAAGAATTATATAGTAAATATGAAAAATTAAGTTTTGATTTAAATAAGCAACTTATGAATAATCCTAATAATAGTGATAAAATCATTAACCGTAAAATGAAAATAGATCAAAGATTTGAAGAATATAAAAAACAGCTTGTTATCGCGACTAATTATTTAAGAGAACATCCTCATGGAATTATTTTATCTTCAGCTTTAGTAATTAAATGGAATGATGAAGTTCATTTGGTTATTGACGGATATGATAATGATTATAAAAGTTTTAATGCAAAACATTTATTACTTTGGAAATTAATGGGAAGATATTCTAAATTAGGTTTTAAGAAATTTAATTTAGGTGGAATTAGTAATATTAATGTTAATAATCCAGCATATAAAGGATTAAATGAATTTAAAATGAGTTTTAATGCGAAAGCTACTGAATATGCAGGTGACTTTGAATTAATAACTAATTCTCCTTTATACTTTATGTATCGTAAAACGTCTAACATTAGTAATATGTGGAAAACAGGAAAGTAAAACGACTTTCCTGTTTTTACACAAAAAAACCAGCTATTTTGAAATAGTTGGTTATAGGGAAATTAGCAAGTTCCTATACTTTTATCCATAATATCCCTCCTATTTATATTATATTATATTATATTAAAATAATCAACAAGAAAAAACTGCAGGTAAATGCAGTTTTGTTTTTCTATTATTCGATAACTTCTGAAATGTTACCTGAACCAACTGTTCTACCACCTTCACGGATTGAAAATTTAGTTCCAGCTTCAATAGCGATTGGAGCGATTAATTCAACAGTCATTTCAACGTTGTCACCTGGCATTACCATTTCAACACCTTCTGGTAATTCGATAACACCTGTAACGTCAGTTGTACGGAAGTAAAATTGTGGACGGTAGTTACTGAAGAATGGAGTATGTCTTCCACCTTCTTCTTTACTTAATACATAAACTTGAGCTTTAAATTTAGTATGTGGAGTAACACTACCTGGTTTAGCGATAACTTGACCACGTTCGATTTGTTCACGTGAAATACCACGTAATAATAATCCAGCGTTGTCTCCTGCTTCAGCGTAATCTAATTGTTTTCTGAACATTTCGATACCAGTTACTACTGATTTTTGAGTTTCTTTTAAACCAACGATTTCAACTTCGTCGTTAAGTTTTAATTGTCCTCTTTCAACACGTCCAGTTGCAACTGTACCACGACCAGTAATTGTGAATACGTCTTCTACTGGCATTAAGAATGGTTTATCAGCATCTCTATCTGGAGATTCAATCCATTCGTCAACTGCATCCATAAGTTCCATAATTTTTTCTTCGTATGCAGCATCTCCTTCAAGAGCTTTTAATGCAGAACCTCTGATGATTGGAGTATTATCACCATCATAACCATATTCAGTTAATAGTTCTCTAACTTCCATTTCAACTAGGTCTAATAATTCTTCATCATCAACCATATCACATTTGTTTAAGAATACAACCATACGAGGTACTCCAACTTGACGTGATAATAAGATGTGTTCACGAGTTTGTGCCATTGGACCATCTGTAGCAGCAATAACTAAGATAGCACCATCCATTTGAGCAGCACCAGTGATCATGTTTTTAACATAGTCGGCATGCCCTGGGCAGTCTACGTGAGCATAGTGTCTTTTTTCTGTTTCGTATTCGATATGTGCAGTATTGATTGTAATACCACGTTCTCTTTCTTCTGGAGCTTTATCGATATTAGCGAAATCAGTAAGTTCAGCTAATCCTTTCTTTGATAATACGCTACTAATTGCAGCACTTAATGTAGTTTTACCGTGGTCCACGTGTCCGATTGTACCAATGTTAACGTGGGCTTTGGAACGGTCATATTTTTCTTTTGCCATTTTATTTTCCTCCTCTATTTGTTTACATCTAACATTTTAGCAGGGCTAAGCTAAAAATGCAAGTGTTTTAGCTTAGTTTCCGCCATTTTTTTTGATTATTTCTTCTGAAATGTTTCTTGGAACTTCTTCATAGTGATCAAATACCATTGTGTAGTTTCCACGACCTTGAGTATTTGAACGTAAAGTAGTTACATAACCAAACATTTCTGAAAGTGGTACCATAGCATCAATTGATAAAGAATTTCCTTTACTTTCTTGACCTAGTGGGCGTCCACGACGAGCGGTAATGTCTCCCATAACTGCTCCTAGATATTCGTCAGGTACTCTAACATTTACTTTCATGATTGGTTCAAGTAAAACTGGTTTACATTTATTTTTAGCCTCTTTAAGCGCTAATGAAGCAGCAACTTTGAAAGCCATTTCTGATGAGTCAACATCGTGGTAAGAACCATCATATAATGTTGCTTTTATATCAACCATTGGATATCCAGCAAGGACACCTGTTTGTAATGCTTCTTGAAGTCCTTTATCTACTACTGGGATGTATTCTCTTGGAACGACACCACCAACGATTGCGTCAACGAATTCATATCCTTTATCTGGATTTGGTTCAAATTTGATCCATACGTGTCCGTATTGTCCACGTCCACCAGATTGTTTAATATGTTTACCTTCACACTCACCCATTTGTGAGATTGTTTCTCTGTATGAAACTTGAGGCTGTCCGATATTTGCTTCAATACCGAATTCTCTTTTCATTCTATCAACGATGATGTCTAAGTGTAATTCACCAACACCAGCGATAATAGTTTGACCTGTTTCAGGGTTAGTTGAAGCTCTAAATGTTGGGTCTTCTTCTGATAATTTTTGAAGAGCAAGACCCATTTTATCTTGGTCACCTTTTGATTTAGGTTCAATTGCAAGTTCGATAACTGGTTCTGGGAATTCCATACTTTCTAGAATACAAGCATGTTTCTCATCACATAGTGTATCTCCTGTTGTTGTATCTTTAAGACCAACTGCAGCAGCAATATCTCCTGTATATACTTCGCTAATTTCTGTACGGTCATTAGCGTGCATTTGTAAGATACGACCAATTCTTTCTTTTTTGTTTTTAGAAGCGTTTAAGATATATGAACCACTTGAAAGATGTCCAGAATAAACTCTAAAGAATGTAAGTTTTCCAACGAATGGATCTGTCATTACTTTGAAAGCTAATGAACTAAATGGTTCACTATCACTTGGATGTCTTTCAATTTCATTTTCATTAAGGTCAAAACCTTTAATTGCTTCAATATCTGTAGGTGCTGGCATGTAGTCGATAACAGCGTCTAATAATAATTTAACACCTTTATTTCCTAATGCAGTACCGCACATTACTGGGAAGAATTCAACTGAAAGTGTTCCTTTTCTGATTGCTTTTTTGATTAAATCAACAGAAATTTCTTCCCCTTCTAAATATTTATTCATTAAATCATCATCGAATTCCGCAATTGCTTCAATTAATTCATTTCTCTTTTCTTCAGCTAAATCTTTTAAATCAGCAGGAATTTCGATTTCTGTAGGTTCTTCTTCAGGTTTACCATCGTAATGATAAGCTTTCATTGTTACTAAGTCGATAATACCATCAAAATCACTTTCAGCACCGATTGGCCATTGGATTGCTTTGGCATTAACACCTAATAATTTGTCGATAGTTCCTAAAGTATATTCGAAACTAGCACCCATTTTGTCCATTTTATTGGCAAAAATCATACGAGGTACTTTATAGTCGTCTGCTTGACGCCATACAGTTTCACTTTGTGGTTCTACTCCGGCTTGTGCATCTAAGATAGTTACAGCACCATCTAATACACGTAAGCTTCTTTGAACTTCAACTGTAAAGTCTACGTGTCCTGGAGTATCAATAATGTTTAATTTATATTGTTTCCAGTATGCAGTAGTAGCAGCTGAAGTGATAGTAATACCACGTTCTTGTTCTTGTTCCATCCAGTCCATTTGTGATTCACCATCGTGTGTTTCACCAATTTTATGGATTTTACCAGTGTGGAATAAAACTCTTTCGGTACAAGTTGTTTTACCTGCATCAATGTGAGCCATGATTCCGATATTACGAATATGATCTAAACTATATTCACGAGCCATATTTTATTTCCTTTCTTATTACCATCTATAATGAGCGAATGCTTTATTTGCTTCGGCCATTTTGTGAGTATCTTCACGTTTTTTAACTGCAGCTCCAACTCCATTTGAAGCATCGATTATTTCGTTTGCTAAATTTTCAGCCATTGTATGTCCACCTCTTAGGCGAGCATATTGTACTAACCAACGAAGTCCTAGTGCTTGACTTCTATCAGCTTTAACTTCGATTGGTACTTGGTAGTTAGCTCCACCAACACGTCTTGATTTAACTTCTAATGCTGGTTTGATGTTTTCCATAGCTTTTTCAAAAATTACCATTGGATCTTCACCAGTTTTTTCTTTAACCATATCGAAAGCGTTATAAAGGATTGTTTGTGCAGTTCCTTTTTTACCATCTAACATGATTTGGTTAATTAGTTTTGTAACTAATTTTGAATTGTAAATTGGATCTGCAAGAACATCTCTTTTTGTTGCACGTCTTTTACGCATCTTAATCCTCCTTCCATATTATTTGTTAATTTATGTAAAATTATTTACTTGCTTTTGGTTTTTTTGTACCGTATTTTGAACGTCCTTGACGACGAGCGTCAACTCCAGCTGTATCCATTGTTCCACGGATGATGTGATAACGTACACCGATAAGGTCTTTAACACGTCCACCACGAACTAATACAACGCTGTGTTCTTGTAAGTTGTGTCCTTCTCCTGGAATGTAAGCATCTACTTCTTTTCCGTTTGAAAGTCTTACACGAGCATATTTACGAAGAGCTGAGTTTGGTTTCTTTGGTGTTTTAGTTCCAACACGAGTACATACACCACGTTTTTGTGGAGAATTAGTTTTAGTAGCTTTGTTATCTTTACTGTTTAATCCTACTCCTAACATTGGAGATTTACTCTTTTTGGTTTTGTTTTTTCTTCCTTTTCTTACTAGTTGATTGATAGTTGGCATATTATTCCTCCTTTCATTACACATACCCAGGTGTTTCATTTTTCATCTTAATTAAAGATTTACCTAAGTAAATCCAAATTAAATGCATTAATAATATACCACCTTATTATATGTTTGTCAACAAGTTTTTATGTACATTTTTTTACGGTTTACATTAAGAAAAAAGAAGGGTTAATTTCCTTCTTATAAAGTGTATATTTTTATTTTTATCTAACTTTTTTGCATTTTTAATTCTAGTCTTTTTCCTGCGTCTTTTTTAATGCTCTTTTCATCTATATCTGCATAATAATAAATATTATTTAAATCTTTTGGACTTAATGAATATATATATTCTATTAATATTTCTTCTCTTTTATCCTTTGAAATATTTTCGTCTATTTCGCCTTTTATTTCAGCTTCTTCTACTAAATCCATTTGTTCGTTTAATGTAATGGTTTGTTCAGGCAATTGTTGGCTTTTTGGTACGTTTCCTTTTGCAACAACATAAGTGATTTCTTCAGATAATTGTTCTAATTCTTCTTTCGACAATGATTGAATATAGGCTGTCGTAACATCTAAATTTTCATTATAAGTAGTGAGTTGCGCTTCTGTGGATGCATTAGACACTAAGAAAGTCCCGGAACTAGCAGTTGATGCTCCTAGTAGTACTGCTAGTAGTTCCTCTTTAGCATCATCTGGTGAGAACGATAATCCTGGCGAAAATGCGATGATACTTCCTCCAATCATACTTGGAATCCCTATTAATACACCTAAGGCTCCTAAACTTGTGTTCATAATTTATACCTTCTTTCTAATTTTTTTGTTTTTTATAAACCCATTACTTTTGCTTGCCCTTTTTGTTCTTTATTAATTCCACGATAATTCATTTCTTGTTGAATTAATTCTAATAATTGTTTGGCTTGCTCACTTGTACTAATGTTTTGAATAACATCTTCAACTTGAGGAATTTCCTCATTTTCTCTTAGAGTTTGACTTACTACACTAGTAACTCCGCTATATTCTATAGCCTGTTTTGCAAACTTTTGTCTTTGTCTTTTATATGGCCCCTCAATATATCTATTTACTCTTTCTATATTATAGTTTTGAAGTAATACACAATTTGTATTAATAAATGTACTTATCGTTTCTGTAATTAATCCTAAAATAGATAAAATGCTTATGGATGTGGTTAAAGGACCAAAACCTATTATATTGCTTCCTATTAACAAAGCAATTAATATTGGGAATTTAATTAAATTCTTTTTTAGCCCCCTTTTATGGACTTGCTTATTGTAATCAAGCCAAAATAATGTTTTTTGTGGATTATTCATATCTAAGTGATAGTTCATATTTTCCCTGCGGTGTTTTTCTTTTTTTATTTCTAAGGTTTGGGTTTTTGCTGATTCAATTAACATTGCCCTTTCCTCTTCTGTTTCGGCTATTTCTAACTGACGTTTTAAAATTTTTTTTCTTCTTTTTTCTAAATATTCATCATAATTTGGAAAAAGTTTGTCAATTATTTTAAATTTAATACCTTCTAGTTGAAATACCTTTTTTTGAAAACATCTCATCCATTTTTTCTGTATAGTTCCCTTTTTTTTCATGTTTTCCCCCCTTTTTTTCTTTAAAACAGGTATTATAATAGCATATATTCTATGGCCTGTCAAAAAAAAACGCCCTACTCGGCGTCATAGTTTGCATTATATCCTTTTGTATGATAATTATTTCCACATTTTATATATGGGTTGTATGTGATTTCGTTGTTTCTCATTTTAAAATCAACATATCCTGTACATGTAGTATCTTTATCTTTTGGGTCAATTATTATGTCTAAAATGCCTTCATCTTGAAGTGTTTCTATTGTAACAGTGTCTTTATCCCCATTTTCCATATTTCTTCTATTATGATTAAATGTATATTCTTCAGCTGCTTTTGATATTTTATCTTCAGTATCTTTATAGGTTAAACCATTCATTTCAGTTCCACCAAATATATCCTTTACAGTTTTATTATACATAATCATGGTAATTAAAATACATAGGCACATTATTGCAATAAAAAGAAATACTTGCTTTAGTTCTAGTGCACCTTTATTATTCATTTGGACCATCTCCTTTATTGAACATATATAATTTGCTTGGTCTTCCAGCGGTGTTTACTTTTTCACCAGTTTCTAAAACTATTTTACTGTCAATTAGTTTTTTTCTAAAGTTTCTACGGTCAAGTTCCCTACCTGTTATATATTCAAAAAAATGTTGTAACTCTGATAACGTAAAATCATTAGGAAATAATTTTAATAAAATATTATTTTGATTAATCATAATTTGTCTTTTTAATTCTTTAATATTTTCTTTAGCTATTATTTCATGATCATAGGCCATTTTTGGTAATTCGTTAACTTCAAACCACTGCATTTCTGAATTGTTAGTAAGTGATTTTAGTGTTACTGATGTAAATGTACAAGCAATAATTCTTTCTAGTGGATCACGGTCTAAATTACTAAACGTTTTTCCTTGAATTAAAAACATACTAGGAAAATTAGTTGAATTTATTACGGTATCTTCTGCACCTTCTTCTAATGTTTGATTATTAGGTACAATATTACCTGGTAAAAGCCAATAACCTTTATAAGGATCATTTTTTTTATGTCTTAAAAATATTTTTAATTTCCCATCATCTACGGCACAAATATTTACTAAAACTTCAATAACATTATAATATGA
The DNA here is from genome assembly GCA_948466255.1 of uncultured Bacillota bacterium. Taxonomy (GTDB): domain Bacteria; phylum Bacillota_I; class Bacilli_A; order RF39; family UBA660; genus Coprosoma. The sequence continues at coordinate 14,821 of CAOJZV010000008.1, forward strand.
TTTAGCCATTTAACACATTCCTTTTCTATATTTTTCATAGGTTTTAGCAAATACAAGAAAAACTTTTTTATTGCTTTCTATTAGAGATAATATTTCATCATAATCTTCTTTTTCTAATAAGTAGATTAGGTTTTCCTTTACATCATTACTTTTTATTAGTTCATTTATTATCTCATTGTCTCTATTAATAAGCATATTTTTCATTAAAATAAAATTTATTAATAGATGATTATGTTCTTTCTTAAAATAATCACTTAATAATTTTACTTGCTGTCGATAATCGTTATCATTAGTTATAAATTTATATTTACCTTGTGAAATTGCGGTGATTAATTTTATTGTATCATTTTTTTTATATCCTTGTTTAATATTCATATAATTAAGCATTTCATCAACAACTTCATACATGGTATTAGATAATTCACTTTTTAGTCTAATGTTTTCCATGATATCTCCCCTAATCTTTTATTCGGATTAATTATAACACTTTAGCATTTATTTAGTCAATGAAAAAGACGGGTATTTCCGTCTTTAATTTGTTTTAATCATCTCTAATGTTTTTGGGTTAGCTGTGATAATTAATTGTGAATAATCTGAATCATAAACATTATAAAATTTATTATGTTTTAGGTCCTCAATAATGCGATTATAATCCTTTTTAAATTCATTAAATTCACTATGACTTCTTTCATCATAAATGTTTATAAAGTAATATGTACTTTGTTTACATTCCTGATAATCTTCATATTCATCTTCGTATTCATCATATCTATCTATATACATATAGTCACAATCATTCATAAGATAATTTTGATCTTCTTCTATTTTCATTAACTGATTTTCTTTATTATATTTTAAAGTTAGAGTAAATTTACCATCTGGCATATTTTCGTCTACTTGTTTATACATGTTATCATATAAACCTGAATAATGAATATAGGTTTTTTTTGTTGTTTCTAATGTTTTAGTTTCGGTTATTATGTCTTTTTCATCTGGTTTTGTATCTATGACTTCAATATTCATTATCATGTCAACAAACATTATTGCACCTATTATCATCATTACGATAGAAATGATTACTGGAATTATATTAGCTTTACCTTTTCCAAATAATAAACTAAATAGTAATTTTATTATATATGTAAATAGTCCTGACATACCAAGTAATAATAAAGCTAAACCAAATAAATTAATTCCTTTAATTAAATATATTATTGAAAGAATAAATCCTAATATGGTAAAACTATCAATTACAATAAATGGAATTATAACATATATAATTACAAATATTTTAACTATTAATAAGCATACATCTCCTAAAGAAGTACCTTTGTTTTTCTTTGGCTTTTTTACTGCCTTTTTATTTTCTTTATTATTTATATTTTTTGTTTTTGCTTCTTTATTTGTTTCTTTAGCTTTTTCTTCTTTAATTTCAAGAGTAATATTTTGGGTTTCATCTAGTTTAAAATATTTTTTAAATAATGCGATAACCATTAATACGGCTACTAAAATGAAAATAGCAAACAGTAGTATATTCCAGAACAATGTAAATACTGATCCTATTGGGTCATAGAAATTATCGAATATTACCTCACCTAAATTTTCAAATAAAGTGAATACCCATCTTAGAAGTAGTAATGCGATTAAAACTATAAATATTCTAATTATAATTTCTACTATAAATTCTAAGCTAATATCTTTACTTGTTATATTACATTTTTTAGCGACTCTTCTTCCTAATCCTGATACTGCTTCTGCTCCTTGTTTTATTAAGTCTTCACCTTTTTTACTGAAACTATCTTGCCCTTCTTCATAATTTGGATTTATCTTATAAGCAATTAAAATTTCTTTTACTAAATCATCTATATTACCAAAATCTTTAATAGCTTCTTCTTCAGTTTGACCTTGTTTTATTTTTTCATTAATTGTATCTGTATATTCGCTTATAATATCTTGTTTTTCATTATCTTCTAATACTGATAGTTTTTTTTCTAACGAATTTAAAAATTCCTTTTTATTCACTATCATCACACTCCTTTATAAATTTGTTTACAGAATCCGAAAATTCTTTCCACGAACTTTTTAATTCTTTTACTCTTTGTTTTCCTAGAACGGTTATTTTATAGTACTTTCTTGAAGGCCCTTCGTTTGATTCTACTAAGTATGTATCAAAATAACGTTCATTTGTTAACCTCTTTAACAATGGATAAACTGTTCCTTCATTGACATCTATGGCTTTTGATACTTCTGATATTAGTTCATAACCATACATATCTCTTTTACTTACTGATAGTAATACAATCAGTTCTAGTACACCTTTCTTAAATTGAGAGTTCATATATCACCTCTTTGATATTATCTTATACCAACTACTATGTATTGTCAAGTACTATTATTCAAAATATAGTGATTTTTTATTTTTTTAATTGTAAATTTACATTTTATGTAGTATAATTTAATTAAATATAGGAGGCTTAAATATGAATTATGACTTCGAAAGTTTTAAAAAAATGTATGGGTTAGATGATAGCAAAAGTGATGATTCCAAAGATGATTTATCTGATGATTTTAGTGTGTTGGATGAACTTGATAGTGGAAATAATTTATATGATGAACTAGTTCCATCTAATAACTTAAGCGAAGAAATTGTTCATGAAATTAAAGAAGAAAGCCCTACTCCTTCTAATGGTACCTTAAAAAACGAATTTGAAGATAAGCTTGAAAAAACTATGGAAATTGATTCTTTTGAACTTGAGCCAGAAATGATTGAAGTATTAGAGCCAATTCCTGTTAAAGAAATTAAGCCTAAAGAAAAAAAGAAGTTACTACCACTTACAGTAGCTAAAGATCATCATTTGGAATATGCTTTTGCTCATTGTGCGGTTTTAGGTTTTATTACAGCAGCTATGGGTTCAGGAATGCTTATATATATAATTAATCATATAATTTAAAACACAGTTCAAAAGAACTGTGTTTTTTAATGCTTGTTATTTTTAATAAACTCCCTTAATATTTTTGTTAAAGCTCTCTTTTCTATTCTGGAAACATAACTTCTTGAAATTCCAAATTCTTTAGCAATTTCTTTTTGGGTTATTTCATCTTTACCATCTAATCCATAGCGTTTTATTATTATATCTTTTTCCCTTTCTGTTAAAACATTAAAATATTCTTTTAAAAGTTCTAAACTGTCTTGTTTGTAAAGATCTAAAGCAAAATCTGGTTTTGGAGTTTTTAGAATATCTAGAAATGTTATTACATTTCCTTCTTTATCAAATCCAACACTTTCATCGATACTTATATTTTTATTATTTTTTTTATCGCTTCTAAAATGCATAAGTATTTCATTTTCAATACATCTTGCACAATATGTGGTTAATCTTGTTTTATGTTTAAATGAATAACTATCTACACCTTTTATTAGCCCAATCGTTCCAATACTTATTAAATCATCTGCATCTTCTCTTCTATGATCATATTTTTTTACTATATGGGCAACTAATCTTAAATTATGTTCGATGAGTTTGCTTCTTGCTTCTTTATCTCCTAGATTTGCTTTTTCAATGTACATTTGCTCTTCTTCTTTGGTGAGCGGATCTGGAAATACATTGTTTGAATATGCAGCTGTTAAAATGTAAAAATCTTTAAGCAGCCATTTTAAAAAATTTTTCATACATCACACCTCTAAATAAGTATATGTGAATATTTTTCTTTAAAAACTAGGGACAAATTATATTTTTTATTTTATAATATAGATGGTGATAAATATGAATAGACCTTTTACAGCAGATTCTTTGTGGACTTATGAAAACGGAGTTTTAAAAAACAAGCTTAATATTAAGGATTCTATGGAACTTGATTTAAAAGAGAAAGAAATTGTTAATAAAAAACTGCCTAATATTAAATTAAATAGTTTTAAGATGGAGGATTTTTTGCATTTACACAATTTATTATTTAATGAGTTATACGATTTTGCAGGAAAACTTCGTGATGAAAATATTGTTATGGATGGAATTATGCTTTGTAAAGCCGGTGTTGTTGAATTATGTTTAACTGATTTATTTAATACTTTAAAAGATATTGAAATTAATTCTATAGATGGTTTATGTGAATTTTTAGCCTATTATTATAGTGAGTTTTCGGTTATTGCTCCATTTAGAGATGGAAATGAAGTAGTGATTAGAAAATTTTTAGAAGATTTTGTTAAGAAATTTGGTTATGACTTTTCTTTTGAAAAAATAAATAATGAAAAACTTAAGGAAGCAGTTATTTATTCTTTCTATCATGATACAAGCAAGCTAATTAGTGTATTTAAAAACTATATGAAATAATATCATATAGTTTTTATTATATATGGTTTATCACTTGTTCCTTCTCCAGATAAAGTTATATTTGACGTAAGGTAAATTGCGGGTGAAACAGCATAGCTGTCACTACGATTTACACCTTCAATATTCATGTTACCATAATAAGATGCGTAAATCATTGTATATGAATAGTTTTCTGAAGGTAATGAAATAGTCCATAAGTTTCCTGATTTTGGAATAAGGAAATTTGTGTCTCTACAGTTTGCCCTATTATCATAATGTAATTTCATATTCCCACATTGTGCTATATCTGAATTCGCCCTAATTACATCACTTGCACTCATTAAAGCTATTTTGCCTTTCCATGTTATACTTTTTTCTGATTTTATTTGATTTGTTAAATCTGCATTATTAATTAAAACTGGTCCTATATCCCATATATGTTCTTGAATTAAATTTTTAGCTTCGTTGCTTAAAGTACTATAGTAATCATTATTTAAATATGTATTTAATGATGCGTCATTAGTTACTGTACCTGATAAATCATTATGCGCAAAATTACTATTAATTGCCCATGCATTACATCCGTATTTACTTGCTTGTGTACAGTATGTACTTGTAGAACTATTTCTTGTATCTGGAGTATCCCATGCTTTAATACCTATGTTTTCATTCTTCATGATTTTTAATGTATTATCGGATTCAATAGATATAATACGCCATAAGTCATTATCCAATTTTATATAGTTATTAGGTTCCGATCCTTTATACACGTATCTACCACTTTCATATGTATCATTATATAATCCATCTCCTGATGTTGTTACTTTAGTTTTTAGTTCATTTATTGTTATTACTTTTTCTAGAATATTTCCTTTGGCTGTTATATTTATATTTGTTTGAAATGCTGCATATCCTACTGTCATTATAAATAATAATGTTAGGCTTGATATGATTATTATTTTTCTTTGTTTTCTTCGTCTTCTTCTCATATTTTTCACCTACTTTATCTTAAATATATTATACCCCCCCCCCCCCCCTGGTTTTGGCAAGTATTTTAAAGGATAAAATATGTAAAATGGTGTATATAAAAAAACAGAATTAATCTGTTTTTTTAGTTACTATAGTTCTAGTATTATTAGTAAAATCTAAAGAATTAATAAATCTTACACATTCTTCATAATTTAAGTTTTTATAAATGTCATATAAATTATATAATGGATGACCATATTTTCTTACTTGATAGTCTATTGAACGATTTACTTTTGCCACATTTTCACTCATTAAAATAATATCTTTAATTATATTTTTATGAATTAAATCAAAATCTTCTTTACTAATTTTTTTATCATTTACATTATCATAAATCTGTTCAAATATATCTTTAACCTCTATTACTTCAGTATCAAAATCAATAAATAAAAAATTATCTTTATGGTCTAACATATAACGAACTGGATTTAAAATATTTTTATCTTCAAAACATTTTTTATTAAAATTAGAAACCCCACCAAATTTAATAGTTAAATAAATATTAATGTATGTAAGTATTTTACACAAATCCATATCTATGTCTTTAATATTAATTTTGTAAGCATTTTCTAAAATATTATTTGTAACATCTTTATAAATAGTTTCTTCGGCCTTATTAACTTCATTGGGTTCATTATATTTTTTCGTTTCGATTTTAGGCATATTTGTATAATCTAGTTTATCGTAATAATCTTTTATAAACTTAATTGTTTCATCTGGATCTACATTACCTGTAATCGTTAATATCATATTAGATGGATGATAGAAAGTATTGTAACAATCATATAAAACATCAGGATTTATTTCTTTTATTGTTTCACAGTATCCTCCTACTGGAAAGCGATAAGGTAATTCTTTAAAAGTATTAAGTAAAGTTGTATAATAACCAGCCTCAAATGGATTATCAAATCCAGCTTTTAATTCTTGGTCAATAATGCCCATCTCTTTTTCAACATTTTCTTTCGTATAGTATGGCTGAGTAACTAAATCAAGTAAAAGATTCAAATTTTCAAAAAATTTACTTGGTGATGCAAAATAATAGCTAGTAACATGTGAAGAAGTAAAGGCATTACTTTGAGCCCCATTTTGCTGGAATAAACTCATAATATCTCTATTATCTTTTTTAGCAAACATTTTATGTTCCAAAAAGTGAGCAGTGCCTAAAGGAATTTTAATAAATTCTTCTTTTAAATGAGGTTTAAATTCTATCGTACTGGCACCATAATTAGTTGTCATTTTTGCAAATACTTCATGTCTATCCATCGGACAAATAAATACTTTAAGGCCACAGGTCAATGTTTCTTCATAAACATCTAAATCTAATTTTTTATAAGTTTTCTTTTCCATTAGACCCTCCTTTTAGTAAATATATAACTTCTATTTTTACTTTTTTAGCAAGATTTTTAACATCATCTACTGTTACTTTTTCCATATTAATTTTTCTTTCGTGAATATCATCAGCATCAGTAAACACCTGTCCCATTACATTATTTAAAATTGAATTTTGACTATCTTCTATGGAAATTAAAGCATTATTATAAACATCTTTAACTCTTCTAAGTTCTTCTTCACTCACGTTAGTCTTCATATTTTCTATTTGTTTTTTTATTAAATCTACAGTCTTATTATAATTATCCGCATCAATACCAGAATAAATAAATGATATTCCAAAAGGTATCTTTCTAGTTGCATAAATATAATAACATAATGAATTTTCTTCTCTAACAACTTTATTTAATTTAGAATTCCAGCCACCACCTAAAATATTATTGTAAGCTAGTGAAACATATTTACGTTCAAAGTCAGTTAGATCTTCATATCTAATTCCAATAGCTAATTTACTTTGTTCAGTATCAGATTCGTCAGTTACAACTTTAACCTTTTCAGCCTTTCTACTAATAAAACGATCTTTACCGCGTTTTTTAAAATCACCTTTAATTATATTATTTAGGATATTAGTAATTTCTTCTTCATTAGTATCGCCGATGACAAAAATATCTAAACTATTTTCAGTAAATAAAGTTTGATAATATTTATATAAATCTTTTTCATTTAATGTTTCAGTAAAATCTATAGTCTCCTTAATATTAAACTCATCAAAAGGATATATTTCCATTTCTTCCCATATACGTTCTTTGCAATAATTATCAGGATTATCCTTTATAGCCTTCATACCTTCTATAAACTCATGTTTTGCAATTTCAAAAACCTTTTTATCAAAAGCTCCATCTTTAACATAAGGATCATATAAATGTGATAAAGCAAATTCAATGCTTTTCTTATTCATACCTTTTTCTGTATATTTTTCATTTACAAAAGTAGTATCTAAATAAATTATTCTATCTAAACCTGACTCTGAAGCTCCAATATTAACAACTGGATCATATATATTCATTCGAGCCCTACATAATTTATCCAAATCTGGATATTTTTTAGTCTCATGTAGTAATACTCTTTTTAGTAATGCACGATATACTTGGTCTTCTTTAGTAATCTCTTTCCCAAAATTAAAAGAAATTGTAATTGTTTTGAATTTTTTAGTTTTAATAAAATATATATTATAATTATCCATTTCCTTTTTGGTATATTTCATTTATATCACCTCTTTACTATTATATCTTTTTTTCTTTATTTTATAGCATCTAAAGCTAGTTTTATCATTGTATCTAGAGACTTTTCCCTTTGCTCACTGCTAATAACTTCATCAGTAAACTGTGAATCAACAACAGTAACTAAACAAGTGGCTTTTTTATTTAACATTTTAGCTAAATAGCACAAGGCAAAAGCTTCCATTTCTGAAGCTAAAGTACCTTCAGGTAAACTATCTAGATAAACATCGATATCTTTAACATAAGCATCAAAAACATCACCACTATTAGTTATACCGACGCGTAAATCTATTCCTTCTTTTTTAGCTACATTTATAATTTTTTCATTAAGTTCTAAGCTAGGTTCTACAAAATGACAATCATCATTATTAATATCTTTAGCAAAATTACTTGAGCTATAAGCTTTATTTGTTAAAACCACATCAAGCAATTTTATAGATGGATCATTCGCCCCTGCTGAACCAATTCTAATAATTTCTTCGACATCGTAAAATTTAAATAATTCATAGGCATATATACCTATACTAGGGATTCCCATACCAGAACCCATAACTGTAATTTCAGTTCCTTCGTAAGTTCCAGTATATGCATACATTCCTCTTACTTTATTAACTAACTTAGCATCTTTTAAAAATTTTTCAGCAATATATTTTGCTCTCATAGGATCACCAGGCATCAATACCTTTTTTGCAATCTCTCCTTTTTTAGCTTCATTATGTGGGGTCATATTATCTTTCCTCCTTATTTTTTATAATAATTATTTCTCATAAATACTTTTCTTTTTTCTAATTTTTTAGTCATAATATTTTGAAGTATCCTACTAGTACCAGTTTTAATATCATAACTATTACTTACAGGATCTACTAATATACTATAAATTCCATATTCATTCGCACCTTTAATATCTGTAAGCATTTGGTCCCCTATCATTGCCGTATTTTCTTTTTTGGCATCTAATGCCACTAATGCTTTATCAAAAGCACTGGCTTTAGGTTTATCAGCTTTAAACAAATAACCAGTCTCTAATTTATAAGCAACCGGAATAACCCTTTCTTTACTATTATTTGATACAATCAAAATATTAAAACCTTTTTTATCAAGTTGATTAAATAATTCTATTAAACTTTCAGGAATATTTATTTCATTAACTGGCAATATCGTATTATCAATATCAAAAATCAAATTATATAATTTTTGTTTATGCAAAAAATCATAATCAATATTATATACATCTGGTGCATACATATCAGGTACAACTACGTTTTCATTTTTATCGGTCATTACTTTAAAAAAACATTTTAGCATTTCTGTATTTTTTCCCATTTTATACCACCCTTACTAAATAAAGTATATCATATTTAATAGTTAATTCTTTAAATTTAAATACATTATTTACACTTATTGGCATGTTATTACATGTAAAAAATAGATACTTTTGTATCTATTTTAATAAAATCTAAATTTTTTTATTTTTTGTTTTAGGACTTTCAAAATTTCTTCCTTTATTTATTTGCATGATTTGATAATTTTCTCTTAATCTTGTTAAAACAAAGTTTTCAATTTGTCTTATACGTTCCCTACTTACACCATACATGTCTCCAATTTCCTGAAGAGTTCTTGGGGTGTCATCTAATAAACCATAGCGCATACAGATTATTGTTTTTTCTTTTTTATTAAAATTATAATTTTCTAAAATACTAATGATTTGTTCCTTTTCAATAGCATTATGGACATTTTCAGTAAAATCAGCATGCTCATCAACTATAAAATCTCCTAACATACTATCTTCTTCTTCACCAATTGGTTTATCTAAACTGCTAGGCTGTAGATTTACAAGATTTTTTATTTTTTCTACTTCTTTAACATTTATTTTTAATTTTTCAGCAATTTGTTCATTTGTAGGATTTGTTTTTAATTCTTGGTATAATGTTTCCTCAGCTTTTCTTATTTTATTTATTAAATCTAAAATATGCACTGGTATTTTAATTGTGCGTTCTTTATCCTTGATATAACGACTAATACTTTGTCTTATCCACCATAATGCATATGTAGAAAAATGACAATTTTTTTTAGGATCAAACTTTTCTATAGCTTTCATCATTCCAATAATACCTTCTTGAATTAGATCTATTGTTGGAGTTTTACTATATGTATAACGATAAGCCATTTTATAAACTAATTTAATATTTTTTTCAACAAATTCATCTCTTGTCTCTTTAGCAATCAATATAATTTCGTTTATGAGTTTGATTTTTTCAGTTTCACTAATATCTGAATATAGTTTTTCTTTTACCCATGGGTATACATCACAAAAATACTCTAGATATTGTTTTTTCTCTTCAGGCGTTGCTTCATTATAATATGACATTTTTATACTTTTTAACATGCGTCTTTGTTTTGCAGTTGTCATTTTTTTATATTCAGGAAATTTATTTATAAAGTCCTTTTCTATATAATCTGTTACTTTTCCTTCTTTAAATTTTTCCTGCTCTTTTCTTTCAGAAACTGGTTTTACTTCGGCTATTATTGGATTAGCAGCCTTTAACTTTGTCTTCTTTTCTGCTTCTTCTTTTTTGGCTTTAGCGACTTTTTCTTTTTCAGCCTTAACTCTAGCAGCTTTTTCTTTTAAATATAATGGATTAGATAAAGCCTTTTTTATTGTTTGATAAACTGCAACATTTAAACTACTTATCTCCTCATTAGTAAAACCGTTTATCTCTCTATGATTATCTAAATTTTTGCCATATGCTCTTAAAACAAGATCCTGTTGCTTTTCGTCTAAAGAATTAACTGCTTTTTTAATTTCTTCTAAATCATAATTTTTATATAATTCAATTAAATTATTAGGTTTACGACCAGGACGTTTATTTTTGAACACTACTTTTTTACCTATTCCCCCCATAACATGTCTCCTCCTTGACAATTTAATATAACAGTTTATTTAAATATAGTCAATATTTTTTATATTTTAAAATTTTAATATAGTTTATTTTAAATAAGGTTTTAAAAACTTACCAGTATAACTTTCTTTGATATCTACTAATTCTTCAGGAGTTCCAGCAAACACAACTGTTCCTCCATTATCCCCACCTTCAGGTCCTAAATCGATAATATGGTCAGCCACTTTAATAACATCTAAATTGTGTTCAATAACAAGTACGGTGTCACCATTATCAACAATTCTATTTAAAATAACAAGTAACTTTTTAATATCATCACTATGAAGTCCAGTAGTTGGTTCATCTAAAATGAACAAACTCTTACTGGTAGGTTTTTTCTGAAGTTCTTTCGCAAGTTTTACTCTAGCTGCTTCTCCTCCAGATAAAGTAGGCGCGCTTTGACCTAATTTAATATAAGAAAGTCCAACATCCATTAAAACTTGTAATTTATTTTTAACCTTAGGAACATTTTCAAAAAATTCTAAAGCTTCCTCTACTGTCATTTCTAAAACATCATAAATATTTTTGCCTTTATATTTAATTTGTAAAGTTTCCGTATTATAACGAGTCCCATGACAAACCTCACAAGGTACATAGACATCAGGTAAAAAATGCATCTCGATTTTCTTAACACCATCACCCCAGCATGCTTCACATCTTCCGCCTTTAACATTAAATGAAAATCTGCCTTTATCATACCCACGCATTTTAGCTTCTTTAGTACTAGCAAAAACATCACGAATATCATCAAATACACCTGTATAAGTAGCGGGATTACTTCTAGGAGTTCTTCCAATTGGAGCTTGTGAAATATCTACTACTTTATCAATATTTTCTAAACCTTTAATAGATTTAAATTTACCAGGTTTAGTTTTAACTCTATATAAATTATTAGCTACTGCTTTATATAAAATTTCATTAACTAAAGTACTTTTTCCACTTCCACTTACTCCAGTTACACATATAAATTTACCAAGTGGAAATTTAACATTAACATTCTTTAAATTGTTTTCAGAAGCTCCTTTAATCTCTAAATATTTTTTATTACCTTTTCTTCTTTTAGAAGGAACTTCAATTTTTTCTTCACCAGTTAAATATTTACCAGTTAAACTATTAGGATTTTTCATAACCTCTTCTGGTGTTCCTTCGGCTACAATATGACCACCATGAACACCAGCTTTAGGTCCAATATCTACTAAATAATCAGCAGCCAGCATCGTATCAGTATCATGTTCAACAACGATTAAAGTATTACCTAAATCACGCATTTCTTTTAAAGAATCAATTAGTCTTTGATTATCTCTTTGATGAAGTCCAATAGAAGGTTCATCTAAAACATATAAAACTCCAGTTAATCTAGATCCAATTTGGGTAGCAAGTCTAATACGCTGCGCTTCCCCACCTGACAAAGTTCCAGCTTCACGTGATAAAGTTAAATATTCAAGACCCACATTAATTAAAAATTCAAGTCTAGATCTAATTTCTTTAATAATAAGTTCTGATATTTCCCTCTCTTGTTTAGTTAACTTTAGTTTATCAAAAAATATCATAATATCTTTAATACTCATTTGTGTAAGTTCATAAATATTTTTCTTACCAATTAGAACTGATAAAACCCTATTATTAAGCCTTGCCCCGTGACAAGTTGGGCATTCAAGTTCTGTCATGTAATTTTCAATCCATTCACGAATCCAAGTACTTTTAGTTTCCATATATCTACGTTCTAAATTAGTAATAATTCCTTCATAAACACCCTTACTAGTTCTGGTATTTCCAGCTTTAGAAGTATAATTAAACGTTAAAATATCATTAGTACCGTATAAAACAATATTAAGTTCTTTTCTAGTTAGTTTACCTATAGGTTTATCCATATCAATATTATAATGTTCACATGCTGCCCTCAAATTTGTAAACATAATATTGTTATCATCACTATTATTAATAACCTTAATTGCCCCTTCATTAATACTAAGTTCCTTATCAGGAATAACTAAATCCTCATCAATTTTATATTTAATTCCAAGGCCTTTACAATCAGGGCAAGCACCATAAGGAGCATTAAAAGAAAACATTCTAGGTTCAAGTTCAGATAGTGAAAAATCACATTCAGGACAAGCATAAGTTTCACTCATCAAAATCTTTTCCCCACCTATAACATCAATTAAAACTTTTCCTTTCCCAAGTTTAACTGCTATTTCAACAGCTTCATATAAACGACTTCTAATCTCATCCTTAATTACTAATCTATCAACAACAACTTCAATAGTATGTTTTTTATTTTTTTCTAAAACTATTTCTTCAGATAAATCATAATCTTCCTCATCAATAACTACTCTAACATAACCATCTTTACGCAAATTATCGAGTAAATCTTTATGAGTTCCTTTTTCTAAAGCAGCCACTGGACTTAAAACTCTAATTTTAGTCCCCTCTTCTAATCTCAAAATATCATTAACCATTTCTTCAACACTTTGCGAAGAAATTGGTATATGATGATTAGGACAATAAGGAACTCCAATACGTGCATATAAAAGTCTTAAATAATCATATATTTCCGTAACTGTTCCAACAGTACTACGAGGATTTTTATGTGTAGTTTTTTGATCAATACTAATAGATGGGCTAAGTCCCTCTATACTATCAACTAAAGGTTTTTCGGAACCACCTAAAAACTGTCTAGCATAAGCACTTAAACTTTCAACATATCTCCTTTGACCTTCAGCATATATCGTATCAAAAGCTAAACTACTTTTACCACTTCCGCTAACCCCAGTCATAACAATTAATTTATCCTTAGGTAAAGTAATATCAATATTTTTTAAATTGTTTTCTCTAGCCCCTTTAACAATTATTTCGTCCATTATATATCCCTCTTTTCTTTACAAAAGCATCTTTATCATTTTCTTGATAATAACTAATAAAATTTAAAATATCTTCTTCGTTTCCATAAATAATTTTAAATATTTCTATTTCCTCTGCCGTAAGTTTAAAAGTTTTCAAAAAATTTTTAATTCTATAAGTATATAAATTAAGAGCCATATCAATAATCTCATCACGATTTAATATTTTTAAAATTTCCATACACTCACAAACATACATGTCATAATAAGCATTGTATTCATCTTCGTAACATTGCATTTCACCAAAGCCTCTAACTAAAGCAAGTTCACAATTTTCACTATCAAAATATCGGAAACAATTTTCAGGATATATACACATATGAAAACCATTACCATGAGTTCCCCACTTAATTTTCCCTTCAATCTGATAAATTTTTCCTATCTCAAATTTATCACCATATCTATTAACTAAATCTCTATTGAATGCTTTGTAAGCAATGATTTCTTTATGTTCATTTTTTTTCATAAAACCACCATATTTCATAAGTTATTATATCATACATGTCAATACCTATTTTTTATAAAATTATTATACTATTACGAACATAGGTTTGTCAATGGATTTAACATCAAATTACCACAAAAATATCATAAACTAACTATAGAGGCGATTATATGGCAATGTATTCATTTAGACATTTACTAATTATATTTACTTTTTTTATCATACCAATTTTATGGGCATTTAACCTTAAAAAAAGTAATAAAATATTAAAAGGTGGCCTTATAATGTTATTTTTTCTTGAAATGTTTAGAGTTGTCTATTTAATAATCACTGGCGATTTTAAATTAAATAGTGACTTATCATTCCAACTTTGTTTTTCTTATTCATTTATAGGTTTAATATATTTAGTCGCTAAAAAGAAATTTATTTTGGATTATTTAGGTCCGTTTGGAATTCTATTTGGTTTAGCTGCTATCTTTTTGACGGACCCTAATCCATTTCTAAGTTTTACAGTTATAGATTGTTATTTATACCACTCTATTTTATTATTTATTGGGGTTTACATTATTAAACATTATAGACCAAAATTTTCATATAAAGGTATTATTATATTTTGGTTTCAAATTTTACTTGCTTTTATAGCTAATTCTATAATTAAACATGGATCTAATTATGTATTTTTAAATACATTTTTAAATCCATCACACAAAATGAGCTATACAGCAAACATTGAGGCTTTTAATATCCCATTTTTTAATGGATTATCTATAAATGATATTCTTATGTTTTTAATTTATAATGTGGGTAATTTTTATTACAATTTATTATTAATAGCAATTATAACTATTTTTATTACTATTTGGCTCTATATTTTTAGTAAGCACACGAAATTGACATTCTAATAAAAATCAATATAATATGCATTGGTGATTTTATGAATTTATCATTCGGGCTTAGATTTTTATCTTCGTTAATAGCGAGCGGATATATAGACTATGACATTATTAAAATAAATAGAATAATTAAATTGATTGAACAAAGTGAAAAAGAAGCTGATGGAAATGCTTTTAATAATGAAAACCAATCGTGGAAAGAAATTTTAATGAAACTTATAAATAATTGGAATAATGGAGACTATACAATGTGCGATGAATTTTTATCGGAAATATTATATGGATGGGAAAACGATGTTTATTTCAAATTAAAAAAATACTTTCCTTCTAATAAACAAGAATATATAGAAATGATTTGTCTTCAAAATCATTATCCAGAACTTAACCCATTAATAGATAAACTAATAAAACATATTGAGCCTGAACATCTGACTAGATTAATGTTAAATATAGTTGACTTACAAATAGAATACAAAAAAAAGAAAGGGTTTCAACTATTTTCTAATCTTTTAGGGGATTATGATGTAATAGCAAATATAATTTGTCTTTATAATGAATCTCAGGATGTTTTATCACATGAATTTCTTCATATGGCTTCAACGATAGTAACCAAAGAGTCTTGTTATATAGGCTTTCGCATTGATAATGAAATGGGCAAATTATTTAATGGTTTAAATGAAGGCTATACAGAATTATTGAATAAAAAAATTTTTAATGCTGAATTTATTGGTTATCAATTAAATTTTATAGCTTGTCAGTTATTAGAGACTATGTTTGATGATAAACAGGAATTAGAAATAGCTTATTTCAATAATGATATTGATGTTTTTATTAATAAATTTTTAAGTTATGGAACAACTGAAGAATTAAATATTATCTTACAGGAATTAGATCATTTGATTATCCATCAACACACATTCGAAGTAGAAGAAGAATTGTTGGATATGATTTGTGAAATTGTTGGCCGAAAACATGAGCCAGATAAAATATTAAGATGTAAAGAAATAAGACATGAAAACAAATGTAAAAAATCTGAAATTCCCATTAAAAAATTAGTTAAAAATTTAAAATTTCCGTTTTCAAATAATAAATAGGTTCCCTTTAAAAGGGGGCCTTTTTTTATTTATACTATATAAAAAAAGAGAAAATTAATCATATTTAATTCCCTCTTTTGTTTATAATATAAAACTTATTAAAAATTAAGCTATCTTTTTTTGTCTTACACAAATCATTTCCTTATTTGTTTCCATGTTACAAATTATGTCTCCATAGGTAATGTTTTGAGCAGAAACATTACCATTTTTATCAATAACAATCGAACCGTTAGTTGGTCTTTTCCCTTTTTCTAGTAATTGTTTAGCAGCAATTTTTGTAGTATCTTCATATAAATCATACGTTTTATTTTGCCTAAATTGCATGGTAAAAGGTAAAACGACTTCTCTAGTTAAACTTAAATCTTGATATACGATTTGTGCAGCATCAACTAATTCTTCTGCACTTGTTTTTGCACCTGACACTTGTGATTTATAAAATATACCTTGTATTATTGGAGTTAAAAAACAAATAACAACTCCTAATAAAACAAAAATTATTACATTTTCCCAAATATTTTTTCCACCAGCCATATTATTCTATCCTTCCATTATTATGATAACATAAATGTAGTTAAAATTCAATTAAAAAAGTAGGATTATCCTACTTATTTTTTACAACTTTGATCTTGTTCTGTATCGCAATTCATTGTATTACCATCTTTTGTTGTACAGTAATAATTTCCAAATTTTAGATTACAACATGTAATTGTTCCATCTTCCTGCATTGTAACAGTTCCTGCTTCAGGTTTATGCCCACTCATTTTAACTTCAGTTATACCGACTGATCCACCAACATTTCCAACTCTTGGAAAACTTACTTCAATTGGAAATGGAACTAAATCTTCATTATCTGATTGATCTTGCGCATATGCAACTTTTACAGCATCTATAGTTCCCCATGCTTTATCTTTAGCAGCATCTAATCTAGCTTTATTAACAACATTTAAAATAATTGGCGTTGTGATTAAAGCAATAATAGCTAAAATAATGATAACTGCTAATAACTCTATTAAAGTAAAACCTTTGATATTTTTCATTTTTCTCCTCCTTATTCTCGCTATTATATTAAATATATCATATTTGGTCGTAAATTGCAATCTAATTTTTTAGTTTACTTTCGATATTTTCTAATTCTCTTTTTTCTTTTTCTAACAATGTTTTTTCATTTGCAACAACTTCTTTTGGAGCTTTATTTACATAGTTTTCATTTGAAAGTAATTTTTCTCGTCTTTGAATAGATAATACTACTCTTTCTTTTTCTTTATATAATTTATCTAACTCTTGCTGTTTATTTTGTGTACCATCATAATAAAGGTATACATTATCACCTTGGAAGTTAAGTGTAACTTTATCTGGTCCTTTTACATCACTTAGTTTTAATAGTTTATCTAAAATTATTTTATTTTGTTTTAAAATTTCGTTATTGTATTCTAATGAAATTTCTTTTACATTTTCGGTTAATTTAAATCTTCTAACTTTAGTTATTAGTTCAATAATTTCATCCATATTATTTGTTTCTTTAAATATAAATTCCTTATTTACTTTTGGATATTTAGAAAGCATAATTGATTCTTCTGTGTTTGAAAGTTTTGTATAAATTTCTTCTGTAACAAATGGCATAAATGGATGAAGCATTTTTAAAATTGCTTTTAAAGTATAAATTAAGATTGTTTTTGAGGTATCATTCATATTTATTTTTGATAATTCAATATACCAATCGCAGAAATCATTCCAAATGAAATTATAAATTTGTGATCCAACTAAATTGAATTCATATTTATCCATATGTTTTGTTACTTCTTCAATAGTTTTATTTAATTTTGTTAAAATCCATTTATCTGGAAGTGTTAAATTTTCAAATGTTTCTTCATAATTTTCTGTATTCATTAATACATATCTTGATGCATTCCATAATTTATTTATAAAATTCCATGTAGATTTAACTTTTTCCATATCAAATCTTAAATCTGTACCAGCAGCTGCTGATGTTGATAAATAAAACCTTAAAGCGTCTGCTCCATATTCATCAATGACATCCATAGGATCGATTCCATTTCCTAAAGACTTACTCATTTTTCTTCCCTCTTTATCTCTAATAAGTCCATGGATTAAGCAATCTTTAAATGGTGTTGTATTAGTAAATTCTAATCCTTGGAATACCATTCTGTTTACCCAGAAAGGAATTATATCATAACCAGTGACTAATACATTATTTGGGTAGTATCTTTCAAGCATTTCAGTATTTTCAGGCCATCCCATTGTACTAAAAGGCCAAAGAGCTGATGAAAACCAAGTGTCAAGAACATCTTCATCTTGAATCCATCCTTCTTCTTTTGGGGCTTCTAAACCAACGTATACTTCATCACCTTTATACCAAGCAGGTATTCTATGCCCCCACCATAGTTGTCTTGAAATGCACCAATCATAAGTTATTTCCATCCAATGTTTCATTGTTTTTTCATAGCGTTCTGGAACAAAGTTTACTTTTTCATCTTTTTGATTTTGAACTTCTAATACTCTATCAGCAAGTGGACGCATTTTAACAAACCATTGTTTTGAAAGGTATGGTTCTACTACTGCATTACTTCTTTCTGAATGCCCAACTGAATGAGTAATTTCTTCTATATCTATTAAGATTCCATCTTCTTTTAAATCTTCTACTAATTTTTCGCGGCATTCAAATCTATTTAGGCCTTGATATTTACCACATTTTTCATTCATAGTTGCATCTTTATTCATGATGATTATTTTTTCTAGATTATGTCTTTCTCCTACTTCAAAATCGTTTGGATCATGAGCAGGAGTTATTTTTACGACACCTGTTCCTTTTTCCATGTCTGCGTGTTCGTCAGCTACTATTGGAATTAATTTATTTAAAACAGGTAGAATAGCATTTTTACCAATATATTTTTTGTATCTTTCATCATTTGGGTTAACAGCTACAGCAGTATCACCGAATAGTGTTTCTGGTCTTGTAGTAGCTACATCTAGATATTCGTTTGTTCCTTCAATAAAATATTTTAAATGATAGAAAGCACCTTTTTCATCACTATAAATTACTTCTTCATTTGACAAAGCTGTCATTTGTGCAGGATCCCAGTTTATTATTCTTTCTCCTCTATAGATTAAACCTTTGTTATAAAGAGTTACAAATACATGTTTTACGGCATCTGAAAGTCCTTTGTCTAAGGTGAATCTTTCTTTTGAATAGTCTAAAGCAAGACCTAGTTTGGCCCATTGTTTATGAATATTATCTGCATATTCCTCTTTCCATGCCCAAGCAGCTTTTGTCCATTCTTCTCTATCCATTTCTCTTGGATTGATGCCCTGTTCCCTTAATCTTTTATCTACTTTTGATTGAGTAGCGATTCCAGCATGATCCATTCCTGGAAGCCATAATGCATCATATCCTTGCATCTTTTTAAATCTTGTCATTATATCTTGCAAAGTTGTATCCCAAGCATGACCTAGGTGTAATTTACCTGTTACATTTGGTGGAGGAATAACTATAGCATATGGCTTTAAAGTAGTATCACCACTCTCGAAATATCCTTTATTTTTCCAATTTTCGTATTTTCCTTTTTCTACTTCATTATGGTTATATTTTTTATCTAACATTTTTCTTCACCCTTTCTTCTATATGGCTATTTATCATTTCAAAATATAATTTGAATTTTTCTTTATCTTTTATTAAGTTAAAATATTTTTCAATCATTTTATTATCATATAAATACTGAAATGAGTATTCATAGTTTAAATCAAATAAATATGCGAGATGAGTAAGTATAATATCATTTGGATTTGTTATATCAGTTTTGTCTAATAATTGTTTTTTTTCAAAATCACTTTTTATTTTTGGCGTTATTGAATCGTTTGTTTCTTGTATATTGGTACTATCTTTACCAAGTAAATAAAAATTATCAAGCTTATCTGCATCTCTAATTATTTTACACAGTGATTTACTATATTCACTTAAATCATCTGGAATTTTATATTTATTGTGGTACTTAATAGCGTTACAAATTTCATCATAATCTTCTTCTTTGATCCAAAAGTTTTTTATTTGTTTTTTATTAAATAGAAGTTCGACAGCTAAATCCGCATGATCTATAGATTCATGGTCATTATACGTATGATATTTTTCCCATTGCGGAAATCTACCATAATCATGTAATAATCCGATGATTTCAGCTATTTTAATATCTGCTTTATTAAATCCAGCGTTTTTTGAAATTAATTTGCATATATTCATTACTCTTAAAGAATGATAATATTTTAATGCAATATTAGTATCATTCATATCAAATGTATCTACATATTTTTTGAATTGTTCTAACATATTATCATCTCCAATAAAAAAACGCCCTTAAAAATAAGGACGTGATTGAACGTGGTACCACCTTAATTTGTAAGCTTTACTTACCTTGATTATTTAACGCATATATACGGAATATCTTAACTATTCGGATATTCAGCTCCCAAGCTACCTTCAAATAATTTTCATTAGGGAAAACTCCCAGCCAATGGTTTTCCTTCTCTAATAATTACTAATTATTTTACTCCTCTTGTTCTTTGCTGTTAAGTTAATTATACTATAATTTCTTTGTTTGTCAACTGGTTATATTATATCTTTGACTATTGGCTTCAAAATTTTTCTGAACATCATCATATGTAAGTGCGGTATTATAAATTGTCACATTATAAAGATCAGCCTTCATCATATTTGTATCAGTAGCCGATGATTTCCCAATTATTAAATTACCATTGTAGGGTTTTATATCTTGATTTGTTTCAATACCATCATAAGAGGTATCGTTGATATAAATTTCCATTCCTTTTTTATTATCTAATGTATTTCCCATTACTACTGTTAACTGAATAACTTTATTTAAATAATTACCATAAATTTCTATACAAAGTGGCTCATTATTTGTTGTGTAATAACAAACATTTATTATTTTTTGATTAACTGATGCATATTTTTCATCATCAGTATAGGCGTATATTCCTGCTTTACTAGACGTATCATAATATCCCCATAACCCTTTTTTCCCAGTTATGTCTTTTAATGAAACAACTATTGAATAAGTTATTGCGCTTCCTAAATCACTTTGCCTTATTCCTGTATTTAAATAAGAAGTACCATTAAAGTTTAAACGATGATTTGAATAAGAACAGTTATATAGGGTTGCATCGTGTCCATTTCCACTTTGATCTGTCCATTTACCATTGGATGCGGTAAAGGTGGGTGCGGTAAAACTATCATATAAAGCATAAATATTTTCTGTTTTAGCATACCCATATTCGATATCATTAAGGGCATTTTCTTTCAATTTATCCATTCCCAGTTTTTGGTTACCTAAAATTGCAAGAGTACTTGTCATAATAACTAAGAAAAGTGCGAGCATTCCATATAAAAGTGCGGAACTAATAAATCCATTTTGTTTCATTGTATGCCCCTCCTATCATTATTATCATTATACAATAAGAGATTTTTAAACACAAGGTTTTTATTTAATTATTTGTGATTTTTAAACAAACCAAAAAAGCTGATTTAACAGCTTTTCTTATATTTATTATTTTATATTTTTAGTTAATTTATCACATATTGTATTATACATATTAAATAACATTACAGCTATCATTAATAAAATTGCTGCTAGTATTATAAGATGTGGAGTTAAAAGTGTAAGCGAGAATAAGTCTCTTAATACTACTACTCCAAATATAAATAGTACAATCATTGAAATAAATAATACTCTTCTAAGTGTATTAAATGGAACGCTTATTTTATATAGAAGCATAAAGCCGGTAAAACCTGTTAGTAACACAGCTAAAGTTGAAACTTCCAGCTCTGTTAATCTAATTACTTCTGGCAGAATTGTAATGATAATTATATTTGTAACTATTGTAAGAGCTGTCGGTAGCGACTTTCTTAAAACATTTATAATTATTCTTCCGTTTATTCGTTCATTATTTGGTTCTAGAGCAAGTATAAACGATGGTATTCCAATTGTAACCATACTTGTTAGAGTTAACTGAATTGGAATAAATGGATATGCTCTATTTAAAAATAAGAATATTACAGCAAGCAAAGTCGCGTATGTGGTTTTACATAAGAATAATGATGATGATCTTTGAATATTATTGATGCTTCTTCTTCCTTCACCTACTACTTTTGGCATTGATGAAAAATTGGAATCTAAAAGAACTAATTGTGATACATTTCTGGCAGCATCGCTTCCGCTATTCATAGCAATACTACAGTCAGCTTCTTTTAAAGCTAAAACATCATTTACACCATCACCAGTCATGGCTACTGTATGACCTTGTTTTTGTAATTCTAAAATTAAAGCTTTTTTCTGATTTGGTTTTACTCTACCAAAAACGTTGTATTCACTTGCTAATTTATCGATTGGTAATTTTGTTTCGTTCATGTCGACATATTTAATGTTATCTAAACCAACTTTTTTAGCTACACCTGCTACGGTAATTGGATTATCTCCTGATATTAATTTTATATCTACGCCTTGCTGTTTAAAATATTCTAATGTCATTTTAGCGTCTGGCCTAATTTTATCGTTTATTAATATTAAAGCCATTGGTTTTATATCTTTTGGCAATTTTTTATTTAGTTTTGTGCTTGATTTTGCAAGTAGAACTACTCTACTTTCTTTGGCATAATTATCTAATTCTTTTTTTATTTTTGTTGTATCTTTTAAAACTATTTCAGGAGCTCCTATAATATAGCTTTCTTTTTCAAAAGAAATTCCTGACCATTTTGTTTGCGATGAAAACGGAACGATTTCTAGTACTTTATAATCATTTTTTCTAGCGTATTTTTTATTTATAGCCTGCATTGTTTGATTATCTATTTCCATATGATAGCTCATTATTCCTAAGGCATCTGTTACATCACTCATTGGAGTTAAATCTAATGGAACAACTTTACTTACTACCATTTCCCCTTCAGTAAGAGTTCCTGTTTTATCTAAACAAATTGTATCTACTCTAGCTAATGTTTCAATACAATATAATTCTTGGACTAAAACTTTATATTTTGATAATCTAATTACACTAATGGCCAGTACTGTACTTGTAAGTAAAACTAGTCCTTCTGGAATCATACCTATTAAAGCAGCTACAGTATTTACAACAGCTTCATTAAAAGTATTTCCGTCTAAATTTAATTGATGCATAAACAATAGGATACCTACTGGTACAATAGCTATAGAAATATATTTTATTATTTTTTTTATGAAATTCATTATTTCAGAATTGACTTTTTTAAGATATTTAGCTTCAGCTGATATTTTAGCTGTGTAATTATCTTTCCCAATATGAATTGTTTTGGCATAACAATGCCCTGATACAATAAAACTTCCTGATAGTAATTCATCACCTTTTGTTTTAGAAATTGGTTCTGATTCACCAGTTATTAATGATTCATTAACTAAAACTTCACCTTCTATTATTGTACTATCGGTAACTATTTGATTACCTGGAGATAGTTTGGTAATTTCTCCTAATACAACTTTATGGATATCTATTTCTTCTTCTTTTCCATTTCTGATAACAGTTGTTTTGGGCTCATTTAATAGTGATAATTTATCTACTGTTAATTTACTTCTAATTTCTTGAACGGTACTGATAAAAGTATTACAAATTACGACACCTAAAAATAATAGGTTTTTATATTCGCCAACAAAAAAGATGGCAAGTCCTAAACCTAGGTTTAAAAAGTTAAAAAGTGTAAAGAAGTTTGTGGCTATTATTTGACCGATACTTTTGGTTTTAACATCGGTTTCATAATTAACTAAACCTTCTTTTGTAAGTTCATCTACTTGTCTTGTCGTTAGTCCTTTTATTTTTTCCATATTATTCCTTCTTCTTTTATAATTGTATCATATTTTTATTATTAGGTGTTAGTGTTTTTTTATTACATTTTTGTAAGGTATTTAATTTTAATAATTGAATATTTTTAGGGAATGTGGTATAGTTTAATTAATGAGAGAAATCTCATAAAAAAAGGGAAACATTGTAACATATCAATGTCTACCCTAATGATTCATTAGAGAAGACACTCCGATTAGGGGTGTCTTTCTTTATTAATTAAGACTCTTCCAAAGAAGAGTAACTAATAAAATGATAATTATAAGCAATACTAGGATTAAAAAATCTTTTTTTGACATAAATTCCAAACCCCTCCTTTCAGGAAACCCCCTGAAAAAAATGAAAGGTAGACACCGATAGCGGTTACAATGTTTCCACGAAAAGCTAATATATATTAATGTTTTTATCAAGTCAATACTTTTTACGAACTTCCCTTTTTGGGAATTTTTTATGTGCAGATTTGGGAAATTTATATGACTTTTTATGTAAAAAAGGAAAATTGGCAATTAAAAAAGGCACCTAAGTCCTAGACTTAAGTGCTTGAACACATTTGGACAAGCGTTGATATGTTACAATGTTTCCCATTACTTAATTTATATCACATTTTGTTAAGTATTCAAACATATACATTTTTTTAACTTTATAAATTTTCCTATTAGAAAAATAGATAATAAAAGAACTGCTAAATCATAGCAGTCCTAAAATGTTTAAATTTATTCAAAAGTATCTATTATATGCTGAGTTCCGTCTTTCTCTATTGCTATTACTTCAAAAGCATGATTGTTTCTACTTTGTACTATAGTTACTATATTTTTTAAATTTTTTACATTATTTTTTAATTCAACTTTACCTTCTAATAAATCTTCTCCCATTATTGCAGATACAGTTCCGTCTGCTCTTATAATCATAATGCCTGCACCACCTACATCTTGACCAGTTTTAAAATCATAACCAGATACTGCATTATCTATGTCTAGTTTTATGGATTTAATAATATCTCCATTTTCGCACCATTCTTTGTCATATTGTGAATCACCAGTAAGACAAATACCTTCAATGGTGTTATCTTGATGCAATTGTTTTAATTTTTCCATAATATTTTTTTCATTTTCATCCGTGCCCATTAGGTCAGACAAATCATCAATCGCTAAAAATGCGTTTCCATCTTTTGTTATATATAAACTACCAAAAATGCTATTAAGTGCTTGAATTTCTGATTTATTATCTAAATTAAATCCTTCTTCAGTTTTAACTTCTGTTGTTTCTTTTTTGATAGGCTCTTCAGTTTCCTTACTTAAAACCTTATCATATGCAATATAGCCACCAAGTCCTAATACTGCTAAAACCAAAATAACTATTACAATAGTTTTCCCCTTACTTTTCTTCTCCATAATTCTTTTCCTCCTATTTCCACCTTCATTATATCATAACTGCATAATAACACACTTATTTAAATGATTTTAACTTATATTTCTTTACGTACTGTTTACAAATGCATATTAAAAAAGCAAGGGTTTAATAAACCTTTGCTGGAAAATGTAGGAGGAATTATAACTCCTACATCTATATATTGTGTATATTTTTTTATTTTATACATTTTTTATTGACAAATTTTTATTTGTGTTATATCATATTATTGTATTAGTTCAGTAATACAGTTTGGAGTTGGTGAATTTGAGATGGGAATTTGATAATGATAGACCAATTTATATTCAGTTAGTAGAAAAGCTGAAGTTATTTATTATATCTGGGCAGTATGAACCTGGAAGCAGGATGTTATCAGTTAGGGATTTAGCTTTGGAAGCTAAGGTTAATCCTAACACGATGCAGAAGGCTTTGGGTGAACTTGAAAATTTAGGTTTAATTTATACTAAAAGAACTAGTGGTAAATATGTAACTGAGGATAAAAAATTAATTTCTAAATTTAAAGATGAGATGGCTCTTGAAAAGGTTCATGCTTATTTGAATGATATGAAAAGTATTGGTTTTTCTAAAAAGGAAGCTATGGATTATTTAAAAATGAGTAAGGAGGAATAATATGGCTTTGGTAAAATGTGATGGTGTGTGCAAAAGTTATGGGAAAAATTCTATTTTAAAAAATATTAATTTAGAAATTCCTAAAGGAAAAATTATTGGGCTTTTAGGTCCTAATGGAAGTGGTAAAACTACTTTGATTAAAATTATTAATGGTTTACTTGAAACTAATAGCGGAACTGTTTTAGTTAATGGTGAAAAGATTGGTATTAATAGTAAGAAGGTTATTTCTTATTTGCCTGAAAGACCTTATGTTAATTTTAATATGAGTGTTAAGGAACTTATTAATTATTTTAGTGATTTTTATGATAATTTTGATAGTGATACCGCTTATAAGTTGCTTGAAAAATTAAATTTAAATCCTAACGATAAATTAAATACGATGTCTAAAGGTATGAAAGAAAAAGTACAGCTTATTTTGGTTATGAGTCGTAAGGCTGATTTATACATTTTGGATGAACCGATTGGTGGTGTTGATCCTGCTACTCGTGATTATATTTTAGATACAATCTTAACTAATTTTAATGATGGTGCGAGCGTAATTATTTCTACGCATTTAATTAGTGATATTGAGAAGATTTTAGATGAGGTTATTTTCATTAAAGAAGGTTCTATTTATTTAACTGGTGATGCTGATGAACTTAGAACATCTAAAGGTATGAGTATTGATGAAATTTTTAGGGAGGAATTTAAATGTTAGGTAAAGTTTTAAAGTATGATTTGAAAAGTATGGGAAAATCTTTATTTCCTTTATATGCTGGTTTAATTGTTTTAGCTTTAGTTTTGAAAGTTATAAGTTTCATTACTGATAGTGTTTCAGCTTTTAAATTTGTTTATAATATTATGTTTATATTTTTTATCATTTTAGTTATTGGTGGTTTGTTTTATACTTTCTTAGTTTCAATTATGCGTTACTATAAGAATTTATATTCTGATGAGGGTTATTTAACTCATACCCTACCTGTGGGCACTAATAGTTTATTATTTTCAAAGGTGGTTTCTTCCCTTGTGTATATAGTATTGTCTGTTATTATATCTTTTATTTCTATTATTATTGTACTTGGGTATAATGATGTTGTTAGTGTTTTAAAAGAAGGATTAGAATTCTTTAGTTTATGTTTTGATATGAGTGTGTTTTCTATTGCTATGTGGGCCATTTTCTTCTTATTACTTAGTTATATTTGCTATGTATTAATGGTATATGCGGGTATTAGTCTTGGTAATATGCATAGTAAAAATAAAATAGTTTTTAGTGTTATATATACAGTAGTTATTTATTACATTACACAAATGCTTGGAGTACTTCTAATTGGAATTATGTTCTTAGTTAATCCAGATATTATGAGTCAACTTGATCAAGCTATACCGGATAAAGAGTATTTCATTTGGATTATGGGCTGCGGTATGGGTCTTAATTTAGTTTTATTATTTACTTGTTACTTTATTTGTTATAACCGTTTAAAACATTTAAATCTTAGTTAAAGTACGAATTGTTCGTACTTTTTTTCACGCTTTTTTATTATTTTAATAAAATAATAAGAAAGAAGGTATTTGAATGATTATTTATTTATCTTTGATTTTAGCTTTGTCATTGGATACTTTTATGGCGGCTTTATCTTATGAGGCTAATAAGATTAAAATTCCTATCAGTTCTAATTTGATTATTAGTTTTATATGTGCATTAGTTTTATTTATTTCTTTATTGTTAGGAAATGTACTTAGTATATTTATTCCTGATTTTATTTTAGTTTTTATTTCTTTTGTTATTTTATTTAGTATTGGCCTTTTTAAAATTTTTGATAATCGGATTAAGAAATTTATTAAAAAAAGAAATTTTAAAAGTAAAAGTATCAATTTTTCTTTTTGTAATTTAAAGTTTATTTTACAGATTTATTCTGATTATGCTTATGCGGATATGGATAAATCTAAGTCTTTATCCCCTATTGAAGCTATTTCTCTGGCGTTTGCTTTATCTATTGATGGTTTAAGTGCGGGGCTGGCTTTTAATACAGATATTATATTGGGATTATTTATTTTTATTATTTGTTTTGGGATAAATGTTTTATTTATTTTGTTTGCGAAGGGATTTAATAGTTTATTTAATAATAAAATTGATTTTTCTTTATTAGGAGGATTTATATTTATTATTTTGGCTTTGTGCAAACTATAGAAATGGGGTTTTTATGAAAATACATAATGTTAAAAGTGGTGACAGTGTTTATAAGATTGCGGAAGATAATGAGGTTTTAACTGAGCATATTATGGATGATAATCAGCTTTCTGGTTTATCTAATTTGACAATTGGTCAGCCACTAGTAATTAGGGATACTGGTAAAAGAAGTATTGTGGTTAATGGGTTTGCCTACCCTTTTACTGATTATGATACTTTATATGCAGCTTTACCTTTTTTAACTTTTTTAAGTTCTTTTAGTTATCATGCCGGTGCGGATGGTAATCTTACTTTATTAAATGATGAAAATATTAGAAACATGGCTAAAAACCAAGGCGTAGGTACTTTAATGGTTGTAACTAACATGGGTACTGGTAGTTTTGATGATGAAATTGCTCATGCTATTTTAACTGATGAAAATATTCAGGATGTTTTTATTCAAAACATTTTAGATGTGGCTAAAGAACGTGATTTTTATGGCGTAAATATTGATTTTGAATATATTAATCCTGAAGATAAGGATTTATATAATAATTTTATTAAGAAGTTATCTGAGGTTTTGCATTTAAATAATTTATTACTTTCTACATCTTTGGCTCCTAAAGTATATAAAGAACAACCTGGGGTTTTATACGAAGCTCATGATTATGAATTTCATGGTAAGTATGCGGATTATGTTATTTTAATGACTTATGAATGGGGTTATTCTTACGGACCGCCAATGGCTGTAGCTCCTTTAAATCAGGTTGAAAGGGTTTTAAATTATGCGGTGACTGAAATACCTAGTGAAAAGATTTTAATGGGCATTCCTAATTATGGTTATGACTGGACTTTACCTTATGAAAAAGGTACAAGAGCTAGGAGTATTTCTAACTCTGAAGCTATAGATGTTGCAAGATTTAAGGGAGCAACTATAGAGTTTGATAATATTGCAATGGCTCCCTACTTTAACTATACAGATGAAAACGGAAAAGAGCATGTTGTTTGGTTTGAAGATGCTAGAAGTATAGAAGCTAAACTTAAATTAGTAGAAAAATATAATTTAGGCGGAGTTAGTTATTGGAATATTAATAAAATGTTTAATCAAAATTGGATTGTTTTGGATGATATGTATAGAATTGATAAGGTTTAAAAAACAAGGAAAATTTTCCTTGTTTTTATAGTTTAACTGTGTTATTGATTAATTTTTTCATATCTTCTTTTATCATTTCTTGATTATTAACAATTTTATCTATACATGTATATAAAACTCTTAGACGTAATTTATCTGTTCCACTCATATTTACAAATTTTAAATTAATAGTGTGCCCCGAATACATATATAAATTAAGTTGTGATGAATCTTTACCAAATACAACTGATTGAGTAGAAATAGATTTATAGGGGATTGTATAGATTTGTTTAGAACTACTATCTTTATCAAACAATACTATTTTATTGTCTGTAAATACTCCATAATCTTTTTTTTGTTTTATAAGTGATTAATACTTGTTCATTTTTAATATATTGTTTTACGTACGCAGGTAAATCTTTTTGTTCAACAACTTTTGAAAAATGAAATTTTTTTGTAACGTTACTGAATTTTACCATATTATCACCTCAATTTTTCAGAAATATTATAACTTATTTTTGATTATAATCAACATTATATTTATTTTCTTTTAGAAAGAAGTTTAATAGTATCCTTCTCTTTAATAAACTCTATATTATAAAACTCTAATAATGATTTATACATATATAATACATCTTTAGTACCTATAGTTTCATTAGCAGAGTGCATAGCTAATTGGGGTAAGCCTATATCTACAGAATCAATGGAAACATGTCTTTGGCTAAGTCCACCAAGTGTAGCTCCACATTTCATATCAGATCTACATGCAAAATCTTGATATGGAACCTCTGCTTTTTCACAAATACCCTTATATAAAGATGAGGTTAAAGCATCAGTTGTATAATTTATATGATGTTTAATAACAATGCCCTCATTTAATAAAATTTTATTTGTAGGGTCTGTCTTTGCTGCTGCATTAGGATGAGATGCATGAGCATTATCGGCACTAACAACAAAACTATTTTTTAGTGCAGTATATATATCAAAATCTGCTCCATTTGAAATTCTAATTAAAGTATCACTAAGGAAAGTAGAATCAGCCCCTTGCTGTGACAAGCTTCCTATTTCTTCATTATCAAAAGCACAAAATACATTTATAGAATCATCATTTGCTGAATTTATAAATGCCTCAGCAGCTGAATAAACACTTGCTAAATCATCTAACCTTGGAGCTAAAATAAACTCATTATTCAAACCAACATATTTTGCTTTATCCCTATTATAAACAAATAAGTCATAATCACATATCTTATCAATATTTGTTTTTTCTTCTAAATTGTCTCTAATAATATCTTCTAAACCTTTTCCATCTATTAATGATATAACTGGCAACATATCTATTTGGTGATTTAATGAATTTTTACTATTAACATCATTATTTATATGAATAGCTTGACTAGGTATAATCATTAAATCCGTATCAACATTAACTAATTGTTTTTCATAAACACCATCAGTAAAAGTAATTACTCTACCAGCAAGTGAAAGCGGTCTATCTAACCACGAATAATTAATCATGCTTCCATAACCACTGGTGTTAAGTTTTAAATAATCACCATCAAACATTTCAGCATTAGGCTTAACCATAAAACTTGGAGAATCATTATGTGCCGAAACAATATTAAAACCAATACTGTCTTTCTTCTCAGCCATTGTAAATGCAATTAATGAAGAATCATTTTTAATAACAAAATATTTTCCATCTTCACTTAAATTATTCCAATTTTCATTTTCATACAACTCAGTAAATCCATTTTCAATTAATAACTTACGTAAATTACTTACACAATAAAACGCATTGGGCGTTTCATTCACAAAATTTATTAATCTATTTTCTATCTTTTCCATAAAACCCTCCTAAAGTTCTTTTATTATACAATAGGTTTTCATATTTTACAAGTTTTTATAAAATAAAACCCTTGAAAATCAAGGGTTAATTTCATAATGGAGCAAGTGACCGGAATCGAACCGGCATCCTAGCCTTGGCAAGGCCATATACTAACCGTTGTACTACACCTGCATAAAAGAACTTTTTGAGTTCTTTTTAATTATATAATAATTTAATTTTATTGTAAAGACATTTCTACTCTTTTTTTCATTCTATCAGTACCTAATAAACGCATAATATCATATAAATCAGGAGTCATTGATTTTGATGTAAGAGCTACTCTTATAACCATACTTATGTCGGTAATATTTCCTTTATAATTATCTGGATTTTCTTTATAATCTTTCATATTACCAGCATAGCCTAGTTTTTCAGCAAGTTCTTTCATTTTATTAAACCATGTGTCTTTATCATCATTACTATCATAATATTCATTTAAGTACGTATTTAGAATTAATTCTATTTCTTTTTTAGCTTTTATATTCTGCCATTCATAACTTTCTGGTTTAAATAATTCATCATACATATACCATGTTTGATTTTTAGCATCACTAAAATAAGCAATGTCTTTTCTTGGTTTCTTTTGCTCTCTTTCGATATTAAATATTTGAATGCTATAATCTTTATATTGTTCTAATAATTTAGCAAATTCTTCATCATATGTTTTTGCATGTTCTAATGCTAAATCATAAACCTCAGTGGCTTTTAATTTGCTAATATAGTTTTTAGAAATGTTTATTAATTTATCATAATCAAACATAGTACCGCCAGTACTCATTTTTTTAAAGTCTAAAACAAATTCTTTTGGATCTTTATCTTTATTTTGTTCAAGCCACATTTCAAAATTTGAATTAGCAACTGTTTCTAAATAAAGCATAACAGCCTTATTTGGAATACCTTTTTCGTGATAGAAACTAATTGCAGCTTCTGGATCTTTTCGTTTACTTATTTTTCTTCTAGTTCCATTATCTTCTTTTAAAAGTGGCGAAATATGAGCATACTTAGGCACTTTAAAGCCTAACATAACAAATAACTGTGTATGTTTTGGAATACTTGGATACCACTCATCCCCTCTAATAACATGAGTTGTATGCATTAGATGATCATCTACTGCATGTGCGAAATGATATGTTGGAAGTCCGTCTGATTTTATTATTGGAAAATCCACATCATTTTCTGGAAGTTCGGCTTTTCCTTTAATACAATCTTTAAAAGTAAATTTTTTATCAAAATTTCCATTTGATTTCAATCTTATTATGTATTTATCTCCGTTATTTATTCTTTGTATTACTTCTTCCATTGATAAATTTCTACATCTAGCCCACTTACCATAATATCCTATACGTTCTTTTTCTTTTTCTTGGTTTTCTTTATCTTTAGCACTTTCTTCTTCTGTGCAGAAACATGGATAGGCTTTATCTTCTATAATTAATTTTTTAGCATAAGCCTGATATATTTCTTTTCTTTCACTTTGAGTATAAGGACCGTAATTACCATTATCTCCTTCTTTAGTCACACCTTCGTCAAATTTTATATCAAATTTAGATAAATCTTCTATTATGTTATTTACACCATCATCAATACTTCTTTTTTGATCGGTATCTTCTATTCTTAAGAAAAAGACACCACCTGTTTGCCCCGCCATTTTACTTGAAATAAAAGCAGAATATAAGGCTCCTATGTGAATAAAACCTGTTGGGCTTGGTGCATATCGTGTTACTATAGCTCCTTCTTTTAAATCTCTTTCAGGATATAAATTTTCATAATATTCTGTATCATGTTTTATATTTGGTAATAAAAAGTTAGCATATTCTTCTCTTGTCATAGTTATTCCTCCTTTTTATATTATCTAATATTTAGAAATAAAAATCAATATTATTGATTTATTTAGTTTATAAAATTTAAAAAGCAACTAAATTAGTTGCTATTAAGATTGTGTTCCTGTATCTGTACCATTAAGTGAGCCATCTATACCGGGATTTGGAGTTTGCGCCCCACTATTATCTTCATTTTTTTTGTCATCATCGTTTTTATCATCATTAGTGCTATCGTCTTCTTCATCTTTTGGATTTTGTGTATTAGTTGTTTTATCCTGAGTTTCCGATGTTGTTTTACCACCTGAAATTGTGATTGTAATGCTCTTAATATCTTCTACATTAGCACCGGCAGGAACGCTTTGTGAAATAACATTTCCTGTACCACTACCATTAACATTTACCTTTATTCCATTAGCACTACAGAAGGAATTAACATAACTTACACTTTTCCCAACAAAACTTGGTAAAAGTGTAATCCCATCACCTTTTGTTTCATTTTTACCTATTACTTTTTCTTCATATGGTTTATTTATATTAAAGCTAAATTTCTTTATTACTTTTGCTTTTTTAAGACCTAAATTTTCTTTCATTGCATCAGATACTGCTTTTATACTACTATCATATAATACATAATTATACAATGATAAATTTGTTCCACCATAGTCAACGATTCTAGCATCATGACCATTCAAATATAATCTTTGCATGCCTATAAGTTCAGCCATATCTGTAGTATAACCACTCTTTGATGACATTTGTTTAAATACATTATATAAAGATAAAATTTGTTCAGTACTCATATTAGTATTCATATTATTACTAATTGTATCTAATAATTTGTAAACTGTATCTAAATCTTTTACTGATTTGAATTTATTTAGTAATGCCATTACTATTTCTTGTTGATGCTGTCCTCTAATAAAATCATTACTTGTATAGTTGGTCCATTTTGCTGAACACATTCCAGGATTTGCGTGTCTATTACGAGCAAAAGCTAAAGCTTGTTCACCATTTAATTTTTGCTTACCTTGTTCAATATAAACTGTATTTTTGCCCCACTGGCGGTTACTATTTTGTTCACATAGATTATATGGAACATCTACATCTACACCACCTAAAGTATCTACTAATTGAACTACTCCTTTAAAATTGATTTTGACATAGTAATCAATATCAATATCTAAGAAATTCTCAATTGTTTGTTGCATACATTCTTCGCCTTTCCAAGCAGCATGTGTAATTTTATTTTTCCTTTGATTTGGGAAACATGCGATTGGAACGTATGAATCACGAGGAATACTTAAAATTGTTGTAGTCAATGTTTTTGGATTAAAGGTAATTACCATTAATGAGTCTCCATTAAATGAGCTGTTCCCTATTCCTTCGGTTTCTGAATCTACACCCATTAATAAAATTGTAAATGGTTCAGTTATTGGTTTTGTCTTATTATTATTGCTTTTTTCTTTTTTTATTTTTTTAGTTTGAGTATAAATTATTTTTGTGGTTGTATCTAAGTCTTCATAACCTTCCATATTACCAAACATAATAACATAATTTGTTGGTAAAAAGATATAATCAATTTTTTCTGCTTTTAAAGCATCAATCATTGAAATATAACTATCATAGCTTTCAGTTTTATTTGAAAGATCTTTATTCTTAATAACTTCTTTTGGAATAATTGAACCTTCAATACTTGTTTCATCTTCTAAAATACCTAGTTTTGCATCATCAATATCTTCAATCGAATCTACATCATTAGTTTTTAAAGTGATTAAACTAGCTGAATATGTTGTATATTCATCATGACTAGAAACTTTCTTTAATGAGCCATAAACTTTATTTATATTGTATCCAATAAATAATTCGGCACCACCAAATATTAACATTAAAATAATTATTATCGCTATTTTAGGTTTTTTATATTTATTTAAGAATCTGATCCCTAAAATTACTAAAATTAGGGCTATGATGATTAGCACAATTACAGCAAGTAATCTTAGTAAGTTTTCTATGTCTTTCAATAATGATAAATTATAAATTAAATAACTGGTTCCCCCTAATAAAATTAAAGTACTTATTAGTGTTATTATAAAAGCAAATTTATGTCTAGTTAATTTTTTCATGGATTTCCTCCCCTTAATACTGTCTAAATAATTATAAACCAATTTCGACAATTTAACAAGTATCTCGACAAAAGAATTTTAAATATATTTTGTTTATAACACATTTTCTATTTAAAAATAAAGGTTATAGGCACATTTTATTTTTTAATAAATATAATATAATAAAATACATTATTATAATTGACATTATTTTCATTTTATATTACAATTAAATTGCGTTATTTTTTATATGGGTCTATAGCCAAGTGGTAAGGCGTGGGACTGCAACTCCCTGATCGTTGGT
>CAOJZV010000009.1 GCA_948466255.1 uncultured Bacillota bacterium
AATGGAGCGGGTGAAGAGAATCGAACTCTCGTAGTCAGCTTGGAAGGCTGGGGTTCTACCATTGAACTACACCCGCAAATTAGTAGGCATTTATAATTATACATATGATAATAGAAAAAGTCAATACCTTTTCTATTTTTTTATATAACTTTAACCTACTATAATATATGCTTTATTTTAATTTCTTATACTGTTTAACAAAAAAATCATCCGTCATACCAGCAATATAATCAATTACCTTTCTTTCATCCGAAGTATTAATTAAATATTCATCGCTCATATCATTTAAATAAACCTTATATATAGAATTATCAATATCTCTATTTTTAATTGCAGCTAATGATTTATCAAAAACAGTTCTAAACATAACCTCATATTGATTTCTCATTTCTTCAGAAACAGCTTTATCATAAATATTTTTATAATTAAATTGTTTTAACTTAACCAGAGCATTAAAAACATCATCACTCATGCATAAATAATCCTTACCGTAGCTATTTATAATAATATCATGAACTAAAGTATCGATTGTACTACTATTATTTACTCCTAAAACGTCTGTTATTTCCTTTGGAATATCATCAATGTTAATATGGCCTAATCTAACCGCATCCTCAATATCACGGCCTATATAAGCAATAATATCACTTACTCTTACAACACACCCTTCTAAAGTCATAGGAACTAACTTTTTAACTGCGTTAATATCACTATAGGTCATTTTATATTCATTTAAAAATTCATTTTTAGTTTTCTTTCTAGGGCGATATTCCTTTAAAGCAAATTCACCATTATGACACATAATTGCATCTAAAACCTGTAAAGTTATATTTTTACCTTTACCATTTTCTTCTAAGTACATAAGATTTCTTACACTTTGAACATTGTGATTAAAAAAACCTTCCCCATTTTCTAATGAAATTTTATTAAGAATAGTTTCTCCAGCATGACCAAAAGGCACATGGCCCAAATCATGACCCAAAGCTGCAGCTTCAATTAAATCCTCATTTAAGTTTAAAGCTCTACCAATATTCCTAGCTACTTTACTAACCAACTGAACATGAGTCATTCTTTTACTGATATGATCATTATCTATAAAACTGTAAACCTGCGTTTTGTCACTATATCTTGAATAAGATAAAGAAAAAATAATACGATCAACATCTCTAAAATAAGGTGTCCTTATATCATTATCATCTTCCTCTATAAGTCGTATAGCTTCGCTATTTGGACATGCATACGGGCTTAAATTATTATCAAATTTATTCATATTATTTTTTATTTCTTCCAGCATTTTATCACCTCATTTAATTAGAAAAAACTCATATACTGAGTTTCTATTTGCTTTTCTGAAAAACTAATGAGTTAGAGGCCTCTAAAGCTTCTAATTCATAATTAATTATTCCTTCATAAGAACTTATTTTAAAATCACCATACAATAATTCTATTTTCTCAAAAATATCCATATCGTGGACCCCAACTTTAGATGATAATAAACCTTTATCAACATCTTTCCAATTACCATATTTTTCACTAACCAATTTACAAATATAAAAGCAAAGTCTAGATTTTGTTTCATGAGAAATATTCCACTTTAATACCTCGGCTGCTCTTTGTAAACACGTAGAAACTTGAATAAGCTTAATTTGATCAGCGAAAAGTTCAAAGCGACCGCTTTCCTTTGTTCTTATCTCCAATTCATCAGCTACAGCAAAACAGTCTAATAAATTAGGATTAACAACAAACCCTCTAGCTGAAACTCCTGAATCTGGTCTTTTACGATAAAAATAATCTTTATTATTAAAATTAAGAATACGATTAGAATTAAAAAGTTGTGTATAAGTAAAGGCTACATCTTCCCACATTCTACCTTCTAAAAATTTCATATTTTCTAATGTATCACGCCTATAAATTTTATTCCAGCAAGCTGGAGATTGGAAAAAAATTTCACTAGAACTTTTTAAAGTATCCATTTCTCTACCCGGTCTTCTTGTTGTACTATCCAAAATGGCATTTAAATGATCATCTTCTTTTACAAATGAAAGCCCTGTTGTAATTACCTCAGGAAAATCATTTTGCTCAGCACCATTATACATATCTTCAAACATTTTAGGATGAACATAATCATCACTGTCAACAAAACCAATATAATTCCCATCAGCGTATTTCATACCAATATTACGGCTATAACCTTGTCCATAATTTTTATCATTACAAACAACCTTAACCATATTAGGGAAAACTTCTTCATAAGCTTTTGCAATATCTAAACTATTATCAGTAGAACAATCATCCACTACAATAATTTGAATATCCTCTAAAGATTGATTAACTAAAGAATTTAAACATTCTCCTATATATTCCTCACTATTAAATACAGGAACAATTATACTTACTTTTGCCATAATATCACTCACTTCTTTACTATATTATACACTATAAAACAAAATAAAAAAAGACTATTTAATAATCATAGTCCCAAAGACTTAATTTACCATTTACATAAATAGGATTTATCTTCTCAATATTTTCAAGTTTAAAACCATATCCTTCCCAATTTAAATCTGAACTATTGCCAGAATAAACCAAAGGATCTTTTTCCAAAAGCCTTTTACTCATCCCTTCATCAATATAAACACAGTCAGTTATAATAGCTTTAGCAATAATACAACCACATGGATAATCTAAATTCAAATGTTTAAATTTTTCCATTGCTTTTTTATCTACACTCTTACCTGCATGAATTAAAATATCACCACGATATTTTGTTTTCCAAGTTCTAAATTCATATTCCTTATACCCTTGTGCGATTAAACTAGCATAAGGTTGCTTAATAGTTATCACTTTCATCTTACCACCAAAAAAATTATAACACAAAAAAAGATAAATCTAATTGATTTATCTTAAATCTATTAATAATTTTCTGCACGCATTTCAAAATATGATTGTGGATGAGCACATACTGGACATACTGCAGGAGCTTTTTCACCATAATGAACATGTCCACAGTTACGACAAATCCACATTTTTGGAGCTTCTTTTTTAAATACAGTTTCTGTTTTTACAGAATCTAATAATCTTAAATATCTTTCTTCATGTTCTTTTTCAATTTTTCCAACTTCCTCAAAAAGGAAAGCTATATGATCAAAACCTTCTTCTTTAGCTGTTTTAGCAAATTCATCATACATATCAGTCCATTCATAATGTTCGCCTTCAGCAGCTAATTTTAAAGCTTCCATAGTATCAACTTTTAAACTATCTTTTATATCTCCACCAAATAATAATTTAAGCCATAATTTAGCATGTTCCTTTTCATTATTTGCAGTTTCTTCAAAAATTGCAGCTATTTGTTGATAACCTTCACTTTTTGCAGTTGAAGCAAAATATGTATATTTATTTCTTGCTTGACTTTCTCCAGCAAATGCAGTTAATAAGTTTGTTTCAGTTTTACTACCTTTTAATTCCATCTTATTTCCTCCTTCATTTAATTAATATAATTATGTAGTTATTATTAAAAATGATTATACCTTAATAACAATTACCATCTATATTATAACACATTTTATCAATTAATAAAGAAAAATAGTGTGTTTTTTTAATGAAATTATATCATTAAATAAAATTAAAACCTTATTATTATAAGGTTATTTTTGTGATACTTGTTTAATCAATTCATTGTACTGATTCAAAGTATTTACTTCATCAAATACAATTTTATCATTTTGAATTTTCCATTTATTTTTGTTAGAAACTAATAAATTTATAACTTTATCTTCAACATCTAAAAGATTATTAACTCTCTGGCTAGCAGTTTCCAAATACCCCTTTGCTTCCTCAAAATCTTTTTCCGCAATACCATTAAGCATTAACTCTTTATATAAATCTGTATAATATTTATCTAAATGTTTATCTTCAATGTTTTTCATAATTTCTTTAGAACTAGTCATTGTAGTAAGTCTATTTAATTCTTTATTTAATTTTGTTTTAACATCATTAAGATATCCTTTACTAGCTTTAAAATCAGGGCCATCTTTTTTATAATTTTCTGCCGAAAGCATATTAATTAAAGTTGTATCTTCCATAATCTTAAGAACGCTTTGGCATGTAACCGCATATTCATCTAAATAATTTTTGATTGCCTTTTCAACAACCGCATAATCACCCCTTGTCTTAATAGAACCATCGTATCTATCTTTAGTAATATCCTTACTAGCTAATGTACTAACTTCTTTTCTTAAAATATCTTCCTGTTTCAAATCAGTATATAGGAAATATCCAAACAAAGCTAATACAACCACTATAATAGAAATTATTCCAATAATTAAATTTCTTTTGCCGTTTTTCTTTTTTACGTTCATAAAATTTCCTCCTATTATAATTATAACAAATAATTAAATTCTAAACAAATTTTTAATAATTAACTGGATGGCTCATAATCTCAATAACTAAATCCATATTATCATCTTTAGCCATAATATTTTTTCTAATTTCCCCGCAGGATTCACATTTATATACTATTTTATATGTGTCTTTAAAATTTTCAATCGCAATAGGTTTTAAAACACCTTTACAAATAGACATTCTATCACCTGGATTAATATCTACATGTTTAGAACACAAACAATTAGGACAATGATCCCTAGCAGTATATCCTAATTTTTTTACATCACTTCCACAAACCTCACATATAAAATTTTCATCTTTCATTGTAAATTTTTTAGCTTTTTCCATATTTCTCTCCCCTTTAATTATACCCTACACTAAAATCATGTTCAAGCTAAACTTTATTTATTTTAGAAATTAAGCTATAATTGATGTGGTGATTTTATGACTAAACCTGAACTATTAAGTCCTGCTGGTAATATGGAAGCATTAAAAGCCGCTATTCATAATGGTGCGGATGCCGTATATATTGGTGGGAAAGATTTTGGCGCAAGAAAATTTGCCGACAACTTTACGGAAAAAGAAATAATAGAGGCAATAAATTATGCCCATCTATATGATACCAAAGTTTATGTAACTGTAAATACCATCATATATGAAAATGAAACAGAAGAATTTATTAAATACTTAAAATTTTTATATTTGAATGGTGGAGATGCCGTAATAATGCAAGATATTGGAATGATTAGTTTAGCTCGTAAATTAATCCCTGAATTAGAAATACACGCCTCTACACAAACACATAACTGTAATGACAATACACTAAAATTATTTAAAAAATTAGGTGTAACTAGAGTTGTTTTAGCTAGAGAATTATCACTAGATGAAATTAATAATTTACAAACTGATTTAGAAAAAGAAATATTTATCCACGGAGCTTTATGTATTTGTTATAGTGGATGCTGTTTATTTAGTAGTTTAAATGGTGGACGAAGCGGAAATAGAGGAAAATGTGCAGGTCCTTGTAGACTTCCTTATACTTTAATTAAAAATGATAAACCTATAGAAACTAAAGGATTATACTTATTAAGCCCTAAAGAATTAAATACTACAAAACAAATACAAAAAATACTAGATACGAATGTTCAAAGTTTAAAAATAGAAGGACGTATGAAAAGTCCAGAATATGTTGGATTTATCACTAAAATGTATAGAGAATTAATTGATAATAATACTACCCAAAACACAGAAAAAAGTCTAAAAAAACTATTTAATAGAGATTTTACTGAAGGACATCTATTTAATAATAAAAATTATGATTTAATGAATATAACAAGCCCAAATCATATTGGCATAGAAATAGGCAAAGTATTAAAAATCGATAAAAAAATAAAAATAAAATTAACTGATGATTTAGCCCAAAATGATGGCATACGTTTTAAAGAAAGTAAAAAAGGTTTAATTGTAAATAAATTATATAATGAAAAAGGATTATTAATTAATAATGCCAAAAAAGGAGATATCATTTTCCTTGATAATAAAATAAATATTAAATCTTTAGATACTGTACTTAAAACCACTGATTATAATTTAATAAATGAATTAAAAAGCTATGAAGAAAAGAAAATACCAATAGATTTTAAAATAACCGCTAAAGAAAAACAAAACATTGAAATTACTATATCTGATAATAAATATAAAATAACTGAAATAGGAAATAAAATTCAAACCTCAATTACAAGCCCCATAACAAAAGAAAATATAATTAAACAAATTTCAAAATTAGGAAACACTCCTTTTATATTAAAAAATATTGATATAGATATGGACAATAATATATTTATTCCATTAAAAGAATTAAATGAGTTACGTCGTATATTAGTAGAAAAATTAATTCATGAAAAAACTAAAATAAATAGAAAACTACCTAATTATTATTATAATCATCCAAATAATAAGAAAAACAGTGATATTAAAATAAATGCATTTGTAAAAAATGAACAACAATTAAAAGCACTAATAAACAAAGTAAATAATATTTATACTGATGATTATAATTTATATTTAAAATATAAAAATGATAATATATATTTTAGAACTGACAGAACAAGTACTAATTTATTAGATTTTAAAAATGAAAATCTACTACTAACTGAATTAGGAGGAATATATAAGTATCCAAAAAATAACAACTGTATATCAGACTATTTTTTAAATATTGTAAATAGCTACAGTATAAACCTTTTAGAAAAATGGGGAATTAAAAAAATAACTCTTTCACCAGAATTATCACTTAATCAAATAAAAGATATAACTAAATATAATAATAACATCGAAGTAATCATTTATGGAACTTTAGAACTAATGGTAATGAACCACTGCATAATATCAATGAATGATAAATGTCCAAACTGCAAAAATAATAAATATTACTTAAAAAATAAACAAAACGAATTATTCCCTATTATAAATAAAAATTGTAAAACACATATTATGCACCATAAAAAACTAGAACTATTTGATAAATTAAATACATTAAAAGAAATGGGAATAACAAATTTTAGAATAGAATTATTTAATGAAAATGAATCACAAATAATAGAAATTTTAGACAAAATTAAAAGGATAATTAATTGATTATCCTTTTTTATTCTATCTTCTTAGA
Source organism: uncultured Bacillota bacterium (assembly GCA_948466255.1). Lineage (GTDB taxonomy): Bacteria > Bacillota_I > Bacilli_A > RF39 > UBA660 > Coprosoma. The sequence goes on from CAOJZV010000009.1 coordinate 7,049, forward strand.
CGGGCAAAATCCTCATATCTAAGTATATACTTATAAGCTGTCTTATCGTGGAATATCATAAACCAACATTCTAAATCTTCACGAATTTCATTATAAATAATTGGTGAATGTAATTCTTCTTCAATATCTACTAAATCAGTAAAATCTTTAATATGAATAACATCATATTCTGTTAAATTAGGAACATTTTCTGCTTTAGCAATAACATCAGCATATTCTTTAAGAATTTTATTAAGCGTCATTACATATTCAGATTTCTTAGTAGTAGTTATCAAACTGCTACCCATCTTTTTAAGCATATATACCATAAATAATAATAATGCCACGCCTAACACTAATAACGGAATATTAACATGAATATCTTCAGTTCCTAATTCTTTATAAATTGTTTTCCCACCATTATTAACATAATCAGGTTTAATTTCTATAGTAGGTTTTACTAAAGGAATTAGTAAAGTCATAGTATTAGTTTCTTGTAAAGTTTTGTCTTCTCCCTTTAAACCACCTGTAATATTAATTTTAAGAGCAATATCTACACTTGCATCTACTGATAAACCAAACTGATTTCTAAAATCCACCATAACTTGATTATATGTATTATAATCAATATTAGCTGTTTTATCTACTGTAATTGTTTTTCCAGTTCCAGATTTTGTTTCTGATGGAAGAATTGGATAAGATTTAGACCATACCTCTACTGCTTTCCCCTCTGATTCAGAATATGTTCCTTTAGCAGTTGCCACCATATTATAAGAATATGTATATTCTAAATCTTTTGAACTTTGAAAATTATATTTTGCATTAACTTCAATGTGATCAATCAATGAGGCAATATATTGCTTATTCATACCTAAAGTACTAGTTGTAAAGAAGTTATTATTTTTCAAAAATACACGATAACTTAAATTACTATTATAACTATATTTATATAATTCCTCTTTTTGATCTTTTCCTCCACTTATACTTTTGGCAATAGCCCAAATTGAACCAGCCATTACAATTAAAATTATAATAAGTAAAAAGACTTGAACCCATTGTTTTAAAATGATTTTACTGCCTCTTTTTTGATTCATTTTAATCTCTCCTTCTTATTCTTTTATGATACCATTCCGCTTAACCAAACAGATGGATATCCAATATATTTCACCACAAATGAAACTTTACCAACAATCTGATCATAACCAACTGTATCAACATCAACACCATTGTTGTGATCACCTTTTGTAAAAAATATTCTATTACCATATTGATCATTATCAACATCTACAATTCTATGAACAACATATTTAGAACCACTTGTAAAGTGTATAACATCACCCTTTTTAAGTACATCTTTTTCTGCCTTTGTTAATTTTTTAATTACAACAGCATCACCTCTATCAAAAGTTGGTGACATACTACCAGATAATACTGCTATTGGTTGATATTTAAATAATCCAATTACAAAAGCTGCTACAATCGCAATAAGTGCAAATACTGGAATATATATAGCAGGACTATATTTTTTTCTTTCTCTCCTTGAATACCTTTCAACTTTTTTTACATGTATATAGTTTAAATAAACAAATACTGCTACTGGCAAAGTAATACCAATAACTGCTGTTACAAACCAATCAAGATTTGGCAATATTGGTACTATAAATTCAGGTAGTACCACAAACAATCTATAAATAATTGGTAATCTTGCTCCACCAATATATGCTAAATAAGTTAAAACGCCATTTGTTACAACTAACGGTATAAGTGTTGTTACAGTATAAATAAACGAATCTTTAACATTAGCAAAGTTATTAGCAAAATTATTAAACGATAAATTTGCTAGTGTAAATAGAATAACAATAATGATAAAATTCAAAACTTTTTTCTTTTCAATTTTAACCATTGAAGCTCGAATAAATTCTTGAAAAAAAACAATTCCACCAAATGACCAAACATTTGATAAAATACTAAGAATATCTTTAGAATAAGGTGTTTTTTGAAAACCAAATATTAAACCAAGCAAGAAATATAAGATTATATATATAATCATTATAATAACTAAACTTTGGGTTTTATTATTTTCATCCTTAATTCGTAGTGAACTATCCTTACTTAAAAATAATGCAACTCCACATATTATAATCCACATCAATGGGTTAAAAATCTCATTATAAAATGGTATTTTTGATGGAACTAAAAATACAGAATTAGCAATTATATATAAAATTAATAATGTATATAATATTAATGCTTTTTTCATTTCATAGCCCCTTTGACCTCACTTTATTGTTTCTATTATCACTATTATATTAATTATAGCACAAGTAAAAATATTGTTCAATAAAATTAAAGAAAAATATACAATTTTTGCCACAAATGCAAAGTAGTATAATAAAAACTCACATCTATTTGATATGAGTCCTTATTATAAAAATCACTATTTATTTTGTACATAAGTTAATTGCATATCTAATGTACTTGTTTTATCAGCTTCAGCAGGCTGTGAAGTAATTTGAGGATTATATGCTACTGTAACTGTAAATGTTGCTGTATTATTATCAGATCCACGAGGCTCTAAAACATCATTTACAGCAATTTGATCATAACTATAAATTATAGTTCTATTATCCTTAGCAGTTTCGCTGCCTTCCACTGTACCTGTAGCAGTATTTGTTTGCGTTTGTTCAAATTTAATATCGCTTAATTTAGCTGGTAAAGTACCACTGTTTTCAACTACAACAGTATAAGTTAAAGAATCTCCTGGAGCTACTAAATTTGTTTCAAAAGTAGCAGATAAATTATTTTCTCCTAACGTTGCTGAAGAATTTGTAGCACCATTTACTGGTGTTCCCGGAGTAATACTAACAATATGTACATCCCATTCAGAGCCAATATTAGCTGTACCATTAATTTGTAATTGAGTAGCAAACGCTGCATATCCTACTGCCATAACTAATACAACTGCAAGTAATCCACCAATTAATAAATTTTTGTGTTTTATTTCCATCTCACTCTTCCCTTTCTAACATTTGGCAAGTTAAGCAACATACACCACCCTTACCATTAAAATAATAATATCATAAAAATAGGTTTTTAGCAATACAAAATAAAACCCAAATTATAAATTTGAGTTTTTATTAAAATTATTATTTGTTTTGTTCATATGTTAATTGCATATCTAATGTAGCTGTTTTAGCAGCTTCAGCAGGTTGTGAAGTGATTTGAGGATTGTATGTAACTGTAACTGTAAATTCTTTAGTAGAACCTTCAGATCCAGTAGGCGCTAAAACGTCATTTACAGCAATTCCATCATAACTATAAATTATAGTTCTAGTATCAGTAATAGAACTACCTTCTGTAGTATCTGGTATAGCTGAATCTCCTTGGCTATTTGTAAATTTAATATTAGTTAATTTAGCTGGTAAAGTACCACCATTTTCAACTACAACTTTATAAGTTATAGAATCTCCTGGAGCTACTAATTCAGATACAAATTCAGCAGCTAAAGGATTTCCATCAACTAAATTTGCAGATTTGCTAGTAGCACTTCCTGTTGCTGGAGTTAAAGCCTCAATACTTTGAATGTGTACATCCCAAGTAGATGTAACATTAGCTGTACCATTAATGTTTAATTGAGTAGCAAATGCTGCATACCCTACTGCCATAACAAATACTATTGCAAGTAATCCTCCTATTAATGCATTTTTGTGTTTTGTTTCCATATTTCATTTCCTTTCATATTAATATTAGATTAGTACTACCATACTATCTGTAACTAATATAACATAAACTTAAATTAAATTCAATAACAAAATAACAACTTTACACAAAAATTCCTAAAGCTACATAGCTTTAGGAATTTTAATACCAAGTAATTCTAGTAATGTTTCAATAATATAGTTATTAAAGTTTAATATTGTCATAAAATCATCTTTTTGAATTCCATCAAGCCCAGACACTTTATTATTTTGATAAAAATTATTAGCTGTAACTGATAAATCATATAAATAATCAGCTAAATAATGTGGTCTTCTTTCTTTAGATGCCTGATCAATAACACTACTAACCTCAAGCATTTTAAGTCTTAATGCTCTATCAGTTTCACTATAAATTGCATTTGAAAGTTTTCCACTACTCTCAGAAATAATTTTATTAATTCTTAAATATGTATATAAAATGTAAGGTCCTGTTTTACCCGCAACTCCACTAAATTTTTTAATATCAAAAATATAATTACGCTCTAAATTATTTTGTAAATCAGCAAATTTAATAATTGCATTTACAATTTTATCTATATCCTCTTCATCCATATTTTTGTTTTCTTCTCTTAAACTAATAAATACTTCTTTAACTTGTTTAATTAAATCTTCAAGTTTTAAAGCTCCCCCACTACGAGTTTTAAAAGGTTTATTATCTTCGCCATTAACAGTTCCAAATCCATGATGTTGTAATACACCATTATAAATTTTACCCTTATTAGCTGCTCTAAACACTTGAACGAAATGCATGCTTTGTCTTCCATCAACAACATAAATAATTTCATCAGGTTTAAAATCTTTAACCCTTTGCCAAATTGTACCCAAATCAGAAGTCGCATATAAATAAGCTCCATCACTTTTTTGAATTAAACAAGGAGGGATTTCTATTTTATCTCCTTCTTCTTTAACGTCAATTATTTTAGCGCCGTCATCTTCTATAAGAATTCCCTGTTTTTCTAAATAAGGCATCATTTCATCAAACTGTTTATAAGCATGACTTTCACCATACCACAAATCAAAATGAACATCTAAATAATCATAGATTCTTTTAATATCACTTACAGATAAATCCACAATTTTTTGCCATAAAATCCTATAAGTTGGATCCCCATCCTGAAGTTCCTTTGTAATCTGTAAACATTTTGCTTTAACTTTCTCATCCTCTTTACATAAGGCACTCATTTTTGGATAAGTTACATTTAAATAATCTAAATCAATTTCGATATCTTCAGGTTTAGTATCTGGAAAATCAATCAAAATCCCATAAATAACCTGACCCATTTGTGTCCCAATATCACCCAAGTGAACGTCTGAGATAGTATTATTACCTTTAAACTTCAAAATATTATTAATAGCCTGTCCAATAACAGCTGATCTTAAGTGACCAACATGTAAAGGTTTAGCAACATTTGGTCCACCATAATCTATAACAATAGTTTTATCTTCTTTAGTTGCGCCTAAAATTTCCTTACCCATTAATTTTCTTAATTGATCATTAATATATTTATCACTAACAATTATATTAATAAATCCAGGTCCAGCAACACTAACTTCTTTAAAATAATTATCAAATTCTGGTTCAGCCTTTAATTTATCTACTACTTCACCCGCAATCATAACGGGTGCTTTATGATAATCTTTAGCTAATTTAAAACATTCATCACATTGAAAATCAGCATCTTTATTGGATTTAACTACTTTAGGTGTAACATCATAACCTAATTCTTTAAATACTTTTTCGAATAATTGTTCCATTTTTTCTCCTCCTTAAAATGTAAAAAAATCCCATGAACGTAAGGACGAAATATCGCGGTGCCACCCTACTTCACAGAATTTCTATGCGCTTTAATCTTTAATGCAGATATACAAACAGCTCCAAGACACGTTCATAAAAGATTATTTACTTAGTTTCCACTGTCCTAAGCTCACTTTAAACACTTGCTTTTATTACTATTCCTCTTCATTGCCTTGAGCTAATTATATAAAATTATTATGTAAAAGTCAAACAAAATAAAAGTAAAACTCAAAAAAAGTTTTACTTACATTCTATACCATCATTACGCATTTTATTAAATAATTTAATAGAATTCTTTTTTAAATTAAATGTTTCTAAAGTTTTCTCATCCATATTTAAAGCATCTAAATAATATTTAACTTCATATTCATTATCTTCATCTTTACTAACAGAAATTTTTATACCATCTTTTTTTAATAAAGCATTATTATAAATAGATGCACTTTCTTTAATATTCTTAATAGTATCATTTTCATCATTACCCTTATAGTTTCTAGTAACAATTACATTAGTAACTTCATCTTTATTGTTAAAGCTAACTTCCATAGTTTCCGTATTAACTAAATCCATAGAGGTAGTTTTAACTTCACAAGTTTTAATAAAATCTTCATTCCCACATCCAGTTAAACATAAAACAAATAATATTAAAAATAATTTCTTCATACTAATTCCCCTTTGGTTCTAATAAAGATAAAGATACTTTGTTTTTATCTAAATTAATTTCATCAACATAACAGTCAACAATGTCCCCAACACCAACAACTTCATTTGGATGTTTAATAAATTTATTAGTTAATTTAGAAATATGAGCCATCCCATCATTGTGAAGACCAATATCAATAAATACTCCAAAAGGTACAACATTCCTAACAGTACCTTGAAGTTTCATACCTACCTTTAAATCTTTAATATCTAAAATATCACTTTTTAAAATAGGTTGTGGCATTTCATCACGAGGGTCCCTTCCAGGTTTTTTTAAACTAGAAATAACATCTTCCAAAGTATAAATATCAGTATTTAAAATATTTACATATTCATTAACGTTAATACCATCTAATTTTTCTATTAAATCATTAGTTCCTACTTTAGATAAATCCATATCTAACTCTTTTAATAATTTTAAGGTGGTATCATAACTTTCAGGGTGAATAGCTGTTTCATCTAAAATATTTTCACCTTCAGTTATACGTAAGAAACCAATAGCTTGTTCATATACTTTATCACTTAATAACTTAGATTTTTTAATTTCATTACGAGAATTAATTCTTCCATTATCTTCACGGTATTTAATGATTTTTTCAATATTTTTCTTAGTCATTCCAGAAACATACTTAAGTAAAGATAAAGAAGCCGTATTAACATTAACACCAACACTATTAACCGCTTTAGTAACCACAAAGTCTAAAGATTCATTCAAATCTTTACTAGGTACATCGTGTTGATAAGAACCAACCCCCATTCCTGCAGGTGGAATCTTAACAAGCTCAGAAAGTGGATCTTGAAGTCTTCTACCAATACTAACCGCACTTCTTTCATTAGGTGATAAATCAGGGAATTCATCACTCGCAACTTTTTCAGTTGAATATATAGAAGCCCCAGCTTCAGAAACTATTACATACTTACAATTTAAACCATATTCTTTAATCATTTCAGCGCAGAACTTTTCACTTTCACGAGAAGCCGTACCATTACCAATCGCAATAATATCAATATTGTATTTTTTAACTAAAGCAGCAACTTTTTCCTTACACTTTTTAATAACTTCAGCACTACTATTATTTAAAAATGGTTTAATAATAAGAGAATCTAAAAATTTTCCATTTTTATCAATCACCGCTAATTTACATCCATTAACATAACCAGGGTCAAAACCTAAAACCACATTATCTTTCATAGGTGGTTGCATTAATAAATTTTCTAAGTTAAGACCAAAGTTATTAATCGCATCTTCGCAGGCCATTTCTGTAAGCTCACTTCTAATTTCTCTTTCGATAGAAGGCTCAATTAATCTCTTATAACTATCTTTAATTGCGTCTTTAATAACATAATTAAAAGGTGCTTCTTTTTTGATAAGTTTTTCTTCTAAAAAGCTAAAGATTCTTTCTTTATCTACATCTATAGAAACGCTTATAACCTTTTCTTTTTCAGCTCTGTTAATAGCCATAATACGATAAGCTTTCGCATATTTTACCTTTTCAGTAAAATCATAATACATTTCATATATTTTACCCTCATCGACTGCATTCTTTTTAACTTTAGTTACTAAATTACCAGTATTAAAAGTAAAACTTCTTATCCATTTACGGTAATATGCATTATCACTTATCCATTCAGCAATAATATATGAAGCTCCAGTAATTGCTTCTTTCTCAGTTTTAACATTTTCATTTATAAATGGTTTAACTAAGTCTTCTAAAGATTTAGTTGTAAAACTCATAATTTGTTTTGCTAGTGGCTCTAAACCATTTTTAATAGCTTCAGTTGCTTTAGTTTTTTTCTTTTCTTTAAATGGACGATATAAATCCTCAACTTCAACTAATTTAGAAGCTTTCATAATTTGTTCTTTAAGTTCTGGAGTAAGCAAATCCTTTTCATCAATTAATCTAATAACATCTTCTTTTCTTTTTAATAGATTTACTTCATACATATAAACTTCATTAATTTTTTTAATTTGTTCTTCATCTAAATTACCAGTTGCTTCTTTACGATAACGAGCAATAAAAGGAATAGTGTTTCCTTCTTCTAATAATTCTAAAGTTTTCTCTACTTGGTTAATTTTTATATTTAAATCATCACTTATATTTTTAATAATGTTTTCATTCATGTTATTACCTCACTTACTATAAAATTATATCACAATTCACATTATAATTAAAAGTTTTATTTTAAATAAAAAGGATAGAAAATTATCTTAAACTTTCTATCTCTTCTTTTGTTAGACCAGTAATTTCTGATATTGTATTAATATCCATATTTTTATTAAGCATGTTTTTAGCAATTTCTATTTCTTTTTGTTTAGATCCCTCGTGTTTGGCTTCGCTGATTAGTGTCTTTTGCAGTTTCTCTGCTTCTTCTTCCTCACTCATTAATCCTACAAACTTTTTATCACTATTCATCCTCATTACCTCACTTTCTAACTTCTCTAATATTTTATCTCCTTTGCATATACTATGTAAGTCATTCTTTCCACATATTAAAGCTGCTAGTATTTTATAATCTTTCTTGTCTTCATTATAACAAATTTCCAATAGTTTATCTAGATTATATTCATAGATTATTAAATTATCTATATATTCTCTTTCACTTTCTTTATCTATTAATTTATATATACATTTTTCTGGATAATCTTTTGATAGTCCACTTGTTAAATTTATTTGTATAAAGGTATGCATTTTATCATATGTATCTTGCTCTTTTAAATCTTGTGTATATTTACTAAAGATAAATGAGGCGTTTCTTCTTGATAGGGTATTATAATTAGACATATTTATTTCTATATTATATTGTATTTTATTTTCATCTTCTACTAAAACATCTAGGGTTTTCTTTTTGTTGTTTATTTTAGGTTTTATTAGTTCTTGCATTAATGGATCTTTTATTATTTTTACCTTTTTTCCTACTGTTACTTCGATTATTCTTTCTAATAAATCCCTATTTCTTTTATCGCTAAATACTGATTTAAATAACATATCATTTCCAGCTTTATAAAATTTTTGATTTGTTACTGGATCTATTTCTACTACGTTAGTCATTATAGTCCTCCTTTCTTTTCCAGGGGAACCTTTTTATTCTTTTTTTAATACTTTTTTATTTCATCAGCTCCATTCTAGAAAGATATTTTTATATCTTTCGTATATATCCTACGAGATTTATAGGTCCAATTCCTTCTTTAAATAGAAAAAAAGTCCGTTTTTACGAACTTTCCTTTTTTGTATGTTTTTTCTTGCAAATTTGTTTAAAACTTTAATATTTTTTTCTTACTCTTTTTTTACCTACTAAAGATGCCTTATTAATAACATCAAAACCAAATTTATCTTTAAGTTTATCAACTGCCTCATCAAGTTCTTTATTTTGTGAAATATCATCTTCCTTATCAAATAAAGACACTTGGTAACTAAATTCATTTGTTAAATCATCTAAAGCAAGTCCCACAAGCCTAATTGGATCATCTTTCCACATTTCATTTAAAAGCTTTCTAGCCGTTTCAAATACTATACCATTATTATTAGTCGCATTTTCAAGTTTTACTTGATGAGTATAATTTTTAAAATTAGAATCTTTTAATTGAACTCTAACCACACTTGCATATCTACCCTCTTTACGAAGTTGTGAAGTTAGATTTTCACTAATAGCCTCTAATATTTCTAAAACATCTTCTTTATGAATTAAATTATGACTTAAAGTTGTACTGTTGCTTAAACCTTTAGTAACAGTTTTATCCTTTTCGATAATAGAATTATCTATCCCATTAGCAGATTCTATTAATTTACTAGATTGATTTTTAAAATATGGATATAAAAAATCATATGAACACCTACTTAAATCTCCAATAGTATTTATATTAAGTCTTTTTAATTTTTCCGCACTCTTTTTTCCAACAAAGAATAAATCTCCAATAGGAAGTGGCCACATTTTTTCTTTAATTTCATGTTCGTATAAAGTATGAACCTTATCTGGTTTACTAAAGTCAGATGCCATTTTAGCACATAGCTTACTATTAGCTACTCCAATATTTACTGTAAAACCTAAAGTTTTTTTTATTTCAGCTTTTAATTTATAAGCAAACTCTACTTCATCACCATATAAATGTTTAATTGGTCCATAATCTAAAAAACATTCATCAATACTCATCTTTTGAATATCAGGTGTATATGAAGAAATAAGTTCAAATAATTTATCACTCATTTCTTTATACCATTTATAATTAGGTTTATACACTTTTAAACTAGGACATTTCCTTCTAGCCATAAATATTGGTTCGGCTGTTACTACTCCCAGCTTTTTAATAGGTGTAGATTTAGCAAGAACAATTCCATGCCTTTTGTTTGTTTCATCACCAATAATCGCATAACTATTTCTTATATCATAACCATAGCCTTCTTTTAAAAGTAAAACTGCCGTCCATGATAAAAAAGCATTATTAACATCAATATGCATAATTATTTTTTCCATAGACATCACCTACTATAATTATACCACGAACATAAGTTTAGAAAAAGAGTTTATAGTTTTTTTCTATAAACTCTCAAAACTATAAAAAAAATAGGTGTCTGATACCTATTTTTCTTTTTTTTCAGATAAATTTTCAATTACTTGTTCAGATACTTCTGCAACTTTAGTTTTAATTGCATTTGCAGATTTTTCAATTACAGGTGTTCCCTTTTCAATCGCATATTCAACTAATTCTTCAGCTTGTTCTTTTAATTTTTTAGCTTGTTTTTTTGCTTCTGCTAAAACTGTTTCTTTATCTAAATTTTGAAGTCCATTTTTAAGTTCTTCAATTTTAGCTTCTACATTTTCTTTTACTTCTTCTGTATCAATGCTTCTAACTTTCATCATTAAATCGTCAAACATTACTTTTAATTCAGCTCTAGTTTCTTCACCTTTTTTAGGGGCGAATAAAACACCTAAAGCAGCACCAATACCAGCACCAGCTAAAAACTTTCCAAATCCTTTTTTACTCATCTTTCTTAACCTTCTTTCTATTAACTAAATTTTCTAATCCACTTGCAACAAACGAAATAATACTATCACTAATACCTACAACAACGTCTGTTGTATTATCTATAATATGAAATACTCCATCCAATTTTGATGATTTTTCTTGAATATCATCTAATGTTTTATCAACTTTTCCTAAAGTCTTAATAGCCCTAATAACTAAAATTATTAAAACTATTACTAATACTATGAGAGCAAGATAGAAAACTATACCCATTAAATCTACTAAATTAATCATTATTTATCTCCTTTTTGATACATAGAATCAATCATATCAAATAATTCATTATCACTTATTTTTCTTGGAATTTGTTCTGTTTCTACTACTTCTTCTTTTTGAGCAGCTATATTTTGTTCCTCTATAACTTCATCTTGAGCCATTTGTTCCTCAAGTAAATCAGTAAGCTCTAATTCAGAATCTTCAGATACATGTCTAGGTTTTTCACCCATAATATCTGCGCTCATAACCTCACTATCAGAATCAATTAAATTCATAACTTCCCTATCTGTTTGAATATTTTCTTCCACAATATTAGTATTTTCTACAATTTCCTCTGTCTCATCACCAAATAATGCACGATTATGCCCAAATAAAGTAGTTTCAATATCATCCTCTAAAGTTCCATAAGCTTTATTTCTAATTTCATCAACTGTAGCTTCCTTTGGATTATAATAAGTGCGCGGTTTAGAATCTTTTGTCCTAATATCTTCTTTTTGATAATTTTTATCCAAAATCCCATAAACTGGTGAAATAATTGGAGTTGGTTTGAATATTTTCTTCTCTTCTTTAACTGGGCTGTAAACTTCTTTTGGCTCTTTTTTATATGCAGATTCTTTACGATAAGAAGATTTCTTTTTATTTTCTCTAGCTGGCTTTTCCTCTTCTAAATTACTAAAATCATCATCATCAAAAAACGGAAATTTATATTCTTCTTTTTTTATTGGCTCTTCAGCCTCTATTTTTACCTCAGTATCCACTTCTTCAGCAACACTTCTTCTAGCTGGAGATGGTATCTCCACTTGGATAACTTCTTTTTTTATTGGCTCTTCCTCAATAATTTCTTCCTCTACTTCCTCAGTAAATAAATTTTTAAACTTGTCCATTAGTCCCATTTCAAACACCTCTAATCTTTATCTTCTTCGTTATCATCATAACGTAAGAAATTATTACTTTCTTCCTTCTTGGAAGAAAATTCATCATATTTGTCTTCTTTAGTTTTTAAAAAGTCATCATCTAATGATAATTTTATAATATTGTCATTGTATTTTATTGTCGATAAAATGTAAGAAGCATTTAAAACTGTTTCTTCAATGTCTTCTTTAGGTACTAGAGCTTCTATTTTAGCATAATTATATACAAACTCTATCAAATATTGATTATTTCCTTTGTCAGTAATTTCAACATAACCAACATTATCACCATTTTTCAATTTCCTCGAATAATATTTAGACTTATCTTCTTTAAATTTAATACTATTATTATAATAATAACTAACCTCATCTAAATATAAATAATAATACACACCATCTGAATAAAGTCTATCATTAGTTCCATTACTATCGATATAAGTAACTCCCCTTGGAACATAATACTTATATCCATTTCCAACACGGTTATATAAAGTATTATCTTTAGAGAGAACTACATCTAAAATGTTATCAATGCTTGTTGTATCAATTCTAACAACAGTACATCCTGTAAGCATTATCACAAACAAACAGATAATAATACATTTCTTTTTCATATAACACCTGCTTCATTATAAATTATACCAAACTTTATTTTATTTTAATAGTTTTTTAAAAACTTTACATGTCAAGAAGTGTCTATTTAATAACCTTCACCATATAAATAGGAAAACCCATTCCAGAAAAACGTTCTTCATATTCAGTTTCAACATTAAAATAATCATCTTTATGAAGATCCAAAGAAAGTTCTTCTATTTTATACCCATAATCAGTAAAAGACTTAAGTGAAAATTCAAAAAGGTTTCTATTATCTGTCTTTTGTATAATAACCTTTTTATCCTTAAATATACTATCATATCGTTTTAAAAACCTATCACTAGTAAGTCTTCTATGTTCATGTCTATTTTTTGGCCAAGGATCAGAAAAATTTAAATATAAGGTATCAATTTCGTGATCAAATATATCTTCTATTTCCGTTGCATCAACTTTAATAAGTTTTAAATTAGGAAGTTCTAATTCATCCTGCTTTTGAACAGCTCTAACAATTACACTATCATACATCTCAATTCCAATAAAATTAATGTTAGGAAATGCTTTAGCCATCTCAGTAATAAACTGCCCTTTCCCCATCCCTATTTCTAAATGTAATGGGTTATCATTATTAAACAGCTTTTTAAATTTACCCTTATAATTACTAGGATTCTCTATTACATATTTAGAAGCCTCAATAATATCTGATGCTCCTCTAACATTTTTTAATCTCATTTTTCTCACCATTTATATTATAACATAAAGACACAAAAATAAAACAAAAGCATATACTTTATTAGAAAGTTAAAGGGGGAATTTATTTTGAAAAAAGACCGTAATTGTGGGGGAAATGCTACTCCATATCCAGTATACCCAATGTATGGAGGTATGCAAGGTATGCCAGGGCCTATTCCAATGACTGGTGTAAATATGCCTATGCCACTTCCTATGCAGGCGCCAACATGGAATATGCAAGGAAGTACAACAACACAAAATTTTACAAATTCAGAAATAAATACATTAAGTAATCAAATAAACTCATTAGAACAAAGAGTTTCTAATTTAGAAAATATGGTTAATAATGCTTATTCAAACAATTATAATACATCTAACTTTCAAATGATGTAAAAAGGCTTCACTAATGTGAAGTCTTTATTTGTCCCATATCATATCTATATATAGCAATAAAAGATGATATTATTGTAAACAAATCAGAAATGCAAGCCATATAAGCCAAAAAATAAAAATCATAAATTAACCACGATATAAAACCAATTAAAAGTAATAACCTAATATTTTTTTCTTTATTTTGCATAAGAGATAAAATCAATAATATAGAAGCTATAATAGGTAACATATCTATTACTTTATCAAAAAAAGTAATTCCAAAAACCGCAGCTATTATAATATATATAATAATTATAGGTTTGGGTGTAGATTTGCCCTTTTCTTCTAATAAACTATTTATAAAAACTATCATTGCATTAAATCCACATATAATTGAACCAATATATGCTTCAAGAAGTATATAACTAATTAAAAACAAAATATTTCCAATTAAAATAGTGATTAATATTTGCTTTTTTGTTTTTAATTGTAAAGCCACTATATTTGAAAGCATCCCCATAAGGCTTAAAATTTGAGCTAAAACAAACATATTACCCCTCCCTATAATATAAAATTATTTTACCATATAACATTATAAGTTCAAAGAAAAACATCACATTAATGTGATGTTTCTACTTTACAAGTTCATAACCTATAAGGTAATAGTCATCATTATCCTTTTTAAATATATATTTATATTTAGGATAATTTGCTTTTTTGTTTTCAAACGTATTTTCATAATCACTAATAACTTTATTTGTATTAATAGTAGCCCCATCTTCTAATAAATAATTATCAAAATCTGCTATTTTAACTGTTCCTTTTGGATCTGCTGAAATAAACTCATCATCCTTAATGTTAGCATAAACTTCAGTAACAGTTAGAACATAATTACCATTTTCTTTTGTTATATTATTTAATTTAACATAAATTGGGGAAACCAAATTAACGTCATCTGCGCCATGGGGATGATTCCCTACAAATTTGTATTCCTTATTTGAATCATCGTATTTATAGAAAACAGTATTATCAACTGCACAAATAATATCACTATAATCTATATTTGTAATACCATATGTATTTTTGAAATATTCATCTATTGATTGCGTTTTTACTGGAGAACTAATTCCGTTTTGATTATCAATTTCTATCTTAATAACTTTATTATCAATTGTATTATTATCAAAAGTCATACTATCCGGTAATCCCTTAACACTTAAAATATCCCAAACTTTACTTTCATTAAGTTTCTGCATTAAAATATCAGAAATTTCATCTAAATCTTCCTGTTTTGTTTCCTTCTTTTGTTCCTTTTTAACAGGCTCTTCAGTTTCCTTACTTAAAACCTTATCATATACAATATAGCCACCAAGTCCTAATACTGCTAAAACCAAAATAACTATTACAATAGTCTTCGCCTTACTTTTCTTCTCCATAATTCTTTTTCTCCTATTTCCACCTACATTATATCTTATCAAACTTAAAAAATAAAATAGTTTAATTGTTTTTATTTATAATTTTACACACAGTTTACAAAAAAAGAACTTATAAAAGTTCTTAAAATTGTACTTTAGGTACTTCTTTATCAGCTTCTGGAGCTTCAAAGAATTCTTCTGGTTTAAAGTTAAACATTCCAGCAATGATATTTGATGGGAACATTTCTAATTTGTTTTTATAAACCATAACCGCATCATTGTAAAATTGTCTTGCATAAGCGATTTTATCTTCAGTTTCTTTTAAATTAGCTTGTAAATCTAAAAAGTTAGTATTAGCTTTTAAATCTGGATAAGCTTCAGATAAAGCAAATAATCTTCCTAAAGCATTAGTAAGTTCACCAGCAGCAGCCATTTCTTCATGAGGTGTAGTTGCATTTACTGATTTATTTCTAGCTTCTACAACTGCATCTAATGTAGTTTTTTCATGAGACGCATAACCTTTTACAGTTTCTACTAAGTTAGGGATTAAATCATTTCTTCTTTTAAGTAAAACATCGATTTGAGCCCAACTATCTTTAACCTTATTTTTTAAATTTACAAGTCCATTATAAGTTCCTATAACATAAAGAACTAATAAAAACAGTACAATAACAACAATAATTAACGCTATCACATTATTCCTCCATTCTATTATCATTATACACTATTTTTTTATAAAAATATACATAACCTGAATAAAATATAATATTTGACATCATAATTTAAATAGAAAGGAAAGTGTTAAAATGAATATAAGTATTAGAGGCTACATAAAAGATAATTTTAAAAATACCAATGAAAAAGAACTTAAAGATTCTATTGAAAGTTCTTTAAAAGAAGGCGCTGAAGAGAGTCTTCCAGGTTTAGGAGTCTTCTTTGAAGTACTTTGGCAAAATAGTACAAATGAACAACAAGATAGTATTATTAATAATTTAAAAAATGGTTTTAACTAATATAAAAAGCATCTTAAAATAGATGCTTTTATTTTATCCGTTACAAACATTAAAGGAAACAGGCTCTGGAACAGAAAAATTATCCCCACTAAAAGTAACTTTATAATTTGAACCAATATTTGTACCAACAGTGCATTTACCTTTTAATGCTGTACTAAAAGTAAATTCTGTAGGTCCAAAGCTAAATGAATTACTATTTATACTAGAATTTCTCAAAGTAACATTTAAATCTTTATTAGTTTTAGCCATTTCTACAAAAGCCGGATCAGAAATATTAGCCCCAGCTAAAGCAGTATCTAAACCATAAACCTTTTTACCATTTTTATCATATACTACTACATTTGGTTTGTCTTGATTTTCTACAAAAATAAATAATTTATTATCAAAAATGCCAATATTATTTTTATTATTACTAGAGGCTAATGGCAAAATACGTTTACCATCAATATACATTCCCATAATACCATCATCCACATCAGTATTACCATTATAATAATTAACCTGTAAATCTATTTGTGTACCATCTAAAATTATATCATTAATTATAAGTTTATTAAGGCCGGCACAGATATTCGAATTATTACCGTTTATAACTGAACTATAATCCCCGCTTGAAATATTAAAAGTACATTGTTCTGCAATATCATTAACTTTAACTTCTTCCTTATTATTAACATCCTTATTATTTATAAAGAAATTATATATCAAATAACTTACTAAGCCTATTATTATAATAACTAAAATATAAATAACTGCTACCCTGATTTTTGCCCCTTTCATATTCCATCACCTCTACTATCCATGATAACACGTTTTAATTTAAAAATATATAGTTTAATTTAATTTTTTTAAAATATTTGCAACTATTTGAATTTGGTCAAAGCGCTTTTCTACTTTACCAATAATGTGTAAAATATCACCAGCTTTAACATCATAAAAACGGTTATAAACTCTAGGAAATAATACAATATCGACTTTTGATAATTCATCACTTCCGCTAATAAACATCATCTTTTCCTTCTTTTTAGTTTGTATTTCTTTAACCTTATCGACATATACAACTGTTTCTACAGTTTTATCAAAATATGCACCAAGTTCTTTCAAAGAAACTGCCTTATCAAAGTTTAATTTATATTCAGTAATTGGATGATTACTTAAATAAAATCCATAAACTTTAAGTTCATAATCCATAATTTCACTTTTCGAAAAATCAGGAACTATATTAAGCTCTGGTTTCATTTGTTCATCATCAAGCAAATCGCCAATTTCCGCATAATTAGTAATTAACTCTAAATTGTTGATTAAAGTTTTTTTATTAAATCCTAATTTATCAAAAGCTCCAGCTAATATTAAATTTTCCAAAGTTTTAATGTTAACTGCTTTTCCATAACATCTTTTGACAAAATCAAAAATATCAGTAAAAGGTTTATCACCTCTAACCTTTAAAATTGTCTTAACAGCAGCCATTCCTACACCTTTAACATTTGTAAGCGGAAAAATAATGGCCCCATTATTTATAAAATAATTATTTGAGCTTAAATTGATATCTGGAGGTAATACTTCAATTTTATTAAGTTTACATTCATACATATATTCTTTAGTTTTAGATTCACTATTAATAGCTAAAGAAAGTAAATTTTTCATAAAAATTAATGGATAATGTGCTTTTAAATAAGCCATTCTATAAGAAATCACCCCATAGGCAACTGAATGAGACTTATTAAATCCATAAGAAGCAAAACTTAAAATCATATCATAGACTTTAGTAGCTAAATCCCTATCATATCCCCTTTCCACGCTACCATTAATAAATTTATCTTTTTCAGCTATTAAAATGTCACCCTTTTTTTTACTCATAGCTTTTCTTAAATTATCAGCTTCAGAAAAACTATAACCTGCCATCACGTTTGCAATTTGCATAATTTGTTCTTGATAAATAATAATTCCATATGTTGGTTTTAATATTTCCTCTAGACTAGGATGAAAATAATCAACCCTTTCTCTTCCATTTTTTCTTCTAATATAAGAATCAATATTTTTCATAGGCCCAGGTCTAAATAAAGCTAAAGCTGCGCCAATATCTTCAAAAGTTGTTGGTTTTAATTTCCTCAAAAAATTAATCATACCATCTGATTCAAATTGAAAAACTCCTATAGTATTAGCTGTATTAAATATTTTCATTGCCTTTTCATCATCTTCTGGAATACTATCAAAATCTAAATCAGGAATTTCTGATAAAATATTATTAATTAAAGTCAAATTTTTAAGACCTAAAAAATCCATTTTTAAAAGTCCGATTTCCTCTAAATAAGTCATATCATAACCTGTCGTATAAAAATCATTATGACTATGATCAAGTGGAATTACTTCATCCAAATCATATTTAGACATAACAATACCAGCTGCATGTATAGATGAATGTCTTTTAAGTCCTTCAAACTTTAAAGCAATTTTATAAACCATTTTTAAATCTTCATTTACTTCCAATAAATCTCTAACAGGTAAAAGTTTAGAATTATCCATTAAAGAAATTCTGGGATCCATTTGTTTACTTAATAAATCCAGCTTTTTACTGTCAGTATTCAAAACTCTGCCAACATCTTTTACTGCTTGTCTAGCGCCCATAGTTCCAAAAGTAATAATCGGAGCAACTCTCTTAGAACCATATTTTTTAATACAATAATTAGATACTTCATCACGCCTAGAATCCTCAAAATCCACATCAATATCAGGCATACTTATTCTTTCGGGATTTAAAAATCTTTCAAATAACAAATCGTATTTTAAAGGATCTATAGTTGTAATGTTAAGTAAATAAGATACTAAAGAGCCCGCCGCACTACCCCTTCCAGGGCCTACTAATATGCCATTTTCTTTAGCATACCTAATGTAATCAGCCACAATTAAAAAATAATCACAAAATCCCATTTTATTAATAACATCAAGTTCATATTTTAATCTAACTTTATATTTTTTATTAACGCTTTCACCAAATATTCTTTTAAGTCCTTTGATACATTCTTTTTTTAAATATTCGAATGAATCTATTTCACAAGGATATAAGGGCATAAGATCCTGATGAAAAGGAATTTGTAAATTACATAATTCATTTATCTTATAATTATTTTCCTCATCAGTATGTTTTAAAGGAAATAGGCTCACATCGAAGTTAGAAGTAACCACTTCTAAAGCTAGTTTTCCATCCCTAATTGCATATAAATATTTTAAATATCCCTCATCTTCTTTTTCTAAACACAAAATTTCATTAAAATAAACTATATTTGAACTCTTTATTAGTTTTTTTTCATCATCATTTTTATAACCAATAAATAAATATTTAAATATCTTTTTAACATCGTTATATAAAGATTTACTTTCGTAAGGTAAAATACAAATATTATTAGAGCTATATTTCATTACATCATCTAAATTTAAATCTCTTTCAGAAGAAATAGTTGAAAGTTTAATAAGATTTTTATAACCATCATAATTCTGAGCATATAAAACTAATTTTAATCCATCTATAAGAATTTCAAGCCCAATAATTGGTTTAATATCATTATTTTTACAAGCTTTATAAAAATCAATTGCGCCATACATATTATTATCTGCAATGCTTAAAGTATCAATGCCATGTTTTTTCGCATACGAAATAAGTTCAGGAATTTTAATCATACTAGAAAGCAAATAATTTCCTGTTTTTAAATTAAGTGGAACATAGCTCATGTCTTTCACCTTCTTCTATTAATATTTTACTATAATTTGTAATATTTGGAAATGTTTTATAGTGTTTTTCATATAATTTTAAAGGAAATATTTGACTTGAAGCCCAAAATGTGGTAAAGTTATAAAGCGAACAAAAAAACTTAAGGAGGTACTAATATGGCAAAAAAAGTAACAAATAAAAAGAATTTACACGGTAACCGCCGTTCACACGCTCTTAATGCGACTCCTCATGCATTTAAACTTAACTTACAAACAATAACAATAAATGGTAAAAAGGTAAGAATGACTGCAAGAGAAATCAGATCTTTAAAAAAAATAATGTCTAAATAATATCTACGTTTGTAGATGTTTTTTTATATAAAAATAAGAGGTAGAAAACCTCTTATTTTATAATAAAACTAACTCCAGTCTTTTCGTTTCGAACTTTTACATCATAACCAAGTAGGGAAACGGTTTTTCTAACGATTGAAAGTCCTAATCCAAATTGACCTTTAATCCCTTTTCTATAAGGGCTGAAAATTTCTTTTAATACAGTTTTATCTATATGTGGTCCATCATTATAAAATATGATTTGGTGGTTATGAACTGTAATTTTTATTTCACTTTCTGCATAACGCATAAAATTACTCAAAATATTATCAACTATAGCCTCCCACATATTTTCTGAACCATTAAATACTGTTTTTTTGTCAGTAATATTTACTTCCCAGTGAATTTCTGGTCTAGTAAGTTTAAATTTCTCTACTGACGATGTTAAGATTTCTACAATGTTAATTGTTCCACTTTTGTAGTCATCCATATCTTTAATATAGTTTAATTTATTCAAATATAGTAAGGAGTGTACTTTAATATCTAATTTTTTTATTTCTTGTTTTATAATTTTCAGTCCGCTTTTTTCATCTTGAACGCCATCTTCAATCGCCTCAACATATGATTTCATAACAGTGAGAGGGGTTTTAAAATCATGAGAAATATTCTGATACAATTGATTTTTATATTCTTCTTGTTTTCTGAGGTTTTCTTTCATCTCATCAATGGCGTGGGACAAATCCTCAATTTCATCATCAAATTTATATGGATTTTTAGAGGAATAGTCGTCATTATCTAAATTATCGACCTTTTCTTTCAAATTTTTAATTCGTTCTACTAGTATCTGTGACCAAACTGCCACAATCACTAATATAATTAATAATGTTATAAACAATACTGGTAGTAATGATTTTAAAATATCAGCTTTCATTTCAGCGATATAATTATCATTCGTAATAGCTACCTTATAGCTACTGCCATCATTTTGTGTATTATAATAATACGTTGCCCCATGATAATTAAATTTTCCATATTGTTTGTTTATTTTTTCTAAAATTTTATTAGTAGAAAGCTTTATTACTTTAGATAAATTACTAGAAGATGCAATCATGTTGTCTCTTACATAAATATATGCAACATCATTTTTAAGAGTACTATCATCGATATTTCCATGAATAACATCTAAAGGTAATTGTAAATTAAAATAAATATTTTTTTCATAAATTGGAAGTAATGTTTTAGGTAAAATTACTGCCATACTTATATAAATAATAACAAATAATACCAAAACAATCGCAATTAATTGGCGATATAAATTATGCTTTAATTTCATGATAATCTATATCCATATCCATAAATTGTATTTAGTCTAAGCTTAGGCATTTTCTTTCTAAGTCTTCTAACTAAATCATCAACTACCCTATCACTACCAAAATAATTTTCTCCCCAAACCTTTTCTAAAATTTGATTTCTACTAAAAGATTTATTTTTATTTTGTAAAAGCATAACAAGCAAATCAAACTCTAAAGTAGTAAGAGAAATTTCTTTAACACCATCATCTACTAACCTTTTATCTAAATCAATAATATAATTTTCATACGTTATTTTTTCAGTTTGAGTACTATAAGTTCTTTTTATTATATTATTAACTCTTAACACTAGCTCTTTTGGAGAATATGGTTTCGTGACATAATCATCACTTCCAAGTTCCAAGCCAATTATCTTATCTAAATCTTGATCACGAGCTGAAGTAAATATTACTGGAACTTCACTACTTTCTCTTAATTCCT
Source organism: uncultured Bacillota bacterium (assembly GCA_948466255.1). Lineage (GTDB taxonomy): Bacteria > Bacillota_I > Bacilli_A > RF39 > UBA660 > Coprosoma. Next base: position 29,381 of record CAOJZV010000009.1, read on the forward strand.
TTATTATGTCATATCCGCTAACTGCATCACCTAACATAATATCTAAAATCCATAAATCTACTTTATCAGTAACGTGATTTAAAGCATCAGTTCCATTAAAATATTGAACTACTTCATATCCATCTCTTTCCAAATAAGATTTGATTAAATCATTAAGACTTTTTTCATCTTCTACTAAACAAATTTTATACATTATTATCGCCTCATTTATAGTATAACACTATTTAATCTTATTCGCTACATATATCACTTCCCTTCGGGATTCAGTAGAGTATTTTACCAACTCCACTATAACAATAATACAAAATAATTATAGAGATATTTTGATAAAATTATGGGAAATTGTGGTAATGGATTATATTAACCTTTTAATCTCAAATTTACTTAATTTGTTCTAACTTATTTTTTTCTTCTCTTTCTATTTGTTTTAAACTCTTTTTAGGTGTAGGTAATTCTTCTGGCTTTGTTCCTCCTTGATTATCTATAAATTTTCAATATCTTTTCCCATTTTATAATGCACCATATTTGCGTTACTCTCTCCTTGAACATTATCCCTTTTTAGTTTTTGTTCAGCGTGCATAATTCTAAATAAATTATCTGCAAGTTCTTCACTTCCCATATTATCTAAAATATCTTCCCTATATCTTAAACCTTTTCTTTTAGCTATATCATTAGCTGTCATTTTATTTCCTCCTTTTTTATGTTAAAGGTCTCTTCTATTTGTATTATTTTTTAAAATTATAAAGTAACATTCTTCATAAACCGCCAAAATTTGCAAAAACGTCAAGAAAAAAAGAGTAAATAATTACTCTCTAAATTCAAATACAAAATCTAAAATACTAACGTCATCGCCATCTTCAGCTCCTAAAGCTCTAAGTTCATCATCAATTCCTAATTTACGAAGTTTATTTGAAAATCTTAAAACAGCTTCATCAGTATCAAATCTACTCATTTTAAGTAATTTTTCTACTTCTTTCCCTCTAATGACCCAAGTATCATTTTCTTTAGTTATTGTAAATGGTTTTTCCTGTTTAAATTTATAAATAACGTGGCTTTCAAATTTTTCATCCTCATATAAATCAGTTTTTTCTATTTTAGATAGGCTATCAGCCACTTTAAGTAAAATTTCATTTACTCCTTTTCCAGTAACTGCAGACATTTCATAAACAGGCACATTTACCTTAGATTTAAATTCTTCTAAATTTTCTTTAGCACCAGGCATATCCATTTTATTAGCCACAACAATTTGTGGTTTTTTAAGAAGTTTATTACTAAATGATTTAAGTTCATTATTAATAATTTCATAATCATCATAAGGATTTCTTCCAGAATATCCACTCATATCAATAATATGAACAATAACTCTAGTTCTTTCAACATGTTTTAAAAACTGAACACCAAGACCATGACCTAAAGAAGCACCTTCAATAAGCCCAGGTAAATCAGCCAAAACAAACGAACGACCATCACTAGTTCTAACTACGCCCAAATTAGGTTTTAAAGTTGTAAAGGGATAATCTGCAATTTTGGGTTTAGATGCAGAAACTTTAGAAATAAAGGTAGACTTTCCAACACTAGGCATTCCAACTAAACCTACATCAGCAATTAGTTTAAGCTCTAATTTAACCTTACGATATTCTCCAGGTTCACCATTTTCAGCAAAATCTGGGGCTGGATTAGTACGTGTAGCGAAGGCAATATTCCCTCTTCCACCGCGTCCACCAGAAGCAACCACTACTTCTTCATTAGGTTTTGTTAAATCAGCAAGTATTAAACCTGTTTCCATATCAGTTATTACAGTTCCCAAAGGTACAGATACAATTACATTCTCAGCACCAGCACCATGTTTACCTTTACCAAGGCCATTTTCACCACGGTCACCTTTAATTATCCTTTTATACTTAAAATCAACTAATGTATTTAAACCAGTATCAACTTTAAAAATAATATCTGATCCTTTTCCACCATTTCCACCAAATGGCCCACCTAAAGGAACGCATTTTTCACGTCTAAATGCCTTACAACCGTTACCACCATCACCAGCAAACAATTCAACTACAGCTTCATCGACAAACATAATGTCACCTGCCTTCTTAAAACAATTATACTCTATTAAATAAATAAACACAAGAAAAAATACTATTGTAGGATTTAATAGTATCTTCTTCAAAGCTATGAAACTATTTGATATGGTCTACCCTCGGTACCTTTTCCACTTAACTTAATATCTGCCTTTAAATATAAAACTGGTCTTATTGGATGTTTTTTACTTGCATTTAGTGTAGAGTCCAATATACCATCAGAGGATACGGTCCAAACTAGCATTATATCGTGTGATGCTGCAGGACTAATTGTTCTATAATCATTTTCATATTTTAACCAATTACTATCACCACATGCATTGCCATTTTCTCTAGCTATACTCAAATTTGTACAAGCACTACTTAAACTTGCATTCATATATTCAGAAGCGGTTATAAATCCAACGTAACCATTCCATATATAATTTTTTTCTTGTTCGATATTTTTAGATATAGAGTCAGTATCAGTAAACCCCCAATCAGCATCATATCCACCAGGAGTTCCAACATAATAATTTCCTTTTACCATATTTCCTTTATCAATGATACCTGAATAAAAAGTTGTATTTAAATAAGTATTAATAGAAGCATCAACCGTTACTGTACCCGAAAACTTTAATGCATCTGTATTTATATCCCCATGCGGAGTAGTAATAAACATTGATGGCGTATTTACTAAAGTAGAATTTGCAGCCCAAGCATTACAACCATAACTACTTGCATATTTACAATAAGTACTTGTAGAGCTATCTCTAGTACCAGGAACATCCCAGGGCATACTTCCAATACTATCATTTTTTATTATTTTTAATGTTCCATTTGATTCAACTGATAATATTCTCCATAAACTATTATCAAATTCAATATAATTACTTGGATTCCCTCCTCTATAAATATATCTATCAGTTTCATATTCGTTTTTATATAATCCATCTCCTGAAGTTACAACTTTAGCTTTTAATTCTTGTATTGTAATTGGTTTTTCTAATATATTCCCCTTAGCTATTATATTAAGATTTGTTTGAAAGGCTGCATACCCTATGCTCATTATAAATAACATACTTACAAAAGAAATGATTATTATATTTCTTTGTTTCTTTTGTCTTCTTCTTCTCATCTTATCACCTTAGTTTACCCCAAATATATTATACCCCCCCCCCCCCCCCTGGTTTTGGCAAGTGTTTACAATAATAAAATAAATAATTTTTACATTTTATGTACAAAAAAAGAACTAAAGTTTAGTTCCGCATAAAAAACAAGCTGTGGCATCTGGTGCTAATCTTGCACCACATTTAGGACACATTTTAGGTCTTCCAGTATTTGCTGGTGTAATAATAGGTTTTTCTTCTTTTACCTCTTCGGCTGCAGCTTCTACATAGGTTGTATGAGTTTTATCAGGTTCTAAGCTTTCATTAGTAAATACTGATTCCTCAGCAGAAGTCTGATTTACAGGCATTATATTATTAAAATCAGCCATTGGAATAGCACCTATATTACTATTTCCAGAAACTACATTGTTAACTTCAGGATTTGCAGTTTCTACAGTGTTCATTTGAACAGGTTCAGTAACTGAAACCTCAGGAACTACCTCTTCTATTTCTTTTGGTTTTTCAAATAAAATATTTTGTGTTTCTAAAAATTCCTCCGTTAAATCATATTCATTTAAAGCAAACTTTGGTTTTTTAAAGGCAAGTTTTGGGAAATTATACATTGGAAAAATCACATACCATATTGCTTCTTTTGGATTTTGTCTAAAATCTATCAATAATTCTTTAGTAATCAAATATAAATAATATAATCCAACAAAAGGTATTAGTGACATATAAAATGTTTTTGTAGGTATATTTAATAATTTTACTAAAACATAAGTAGTATAAACAGGGACATAAGCTTTCCATGATTCTTGTTTAGCTCTTTTAAATAAAACGCCTAACGAAATTTTAACTGCTATATAAACAATTAAGAAAACTAAAAATAATAGCCAAAAATATTTTCCTGTACCTTCCATCAACATATTAGCACCTTCCTATCTTTATACATTATAACATTATAAATTTAAAAAATAAATATTATTTTCTTTTTCATAATCCAAGGTTGTAAAGTCCCCATGTCCAGGGTACACCTTCACATTTGAATATTTTTTTATTTTATTTAAACTATTTTTCATATCTTCCAAACTACCAGTAGGAAGATCCATTCTTCCTACAGTATTTTTAAATAAAAAATCGCCAGTAAACATCAATTTATTTTCTTTAAAATAAATTGTAATACTATCAGATGTATGCCCAGGTGTATAAATAACATCAAACGCAAAAGGTCCAATATTATGTTGACCTTCTTTTAAGTTATTATAATCATAAATATTTTTAAAATTAAAAACTGCAGAATTATGATCATCATGTCCATGGGTTATTATTGCACCTAAAATATTTTTATCTTTTAAAAAAGGATTTATTTTTTCAAAATTTCCGCCTGGATCAATTACTAATACATCATTATCAATAGTTAAAATATAACAATTAGTCACATAAGGGCTCACATTAACAATATCTATCTTCATTTTAACCTCGTAGCATTTTTTAAAGCTTGCATCTTTTTATTTAAATCCATATTTGGTTTATTACTAAGATTGTTTTTAGCAGTTACTTGGTTAAAATTTTCATTCATATCATTAGGTATTTGATTAAAACCTCTTTTAAATTTAGAAATACTAGACACCTGCTTTTGAACATCATCAGGGGTCATATTTTTTCTTATAATCATTTTAGCATCTCCTTTACTGGACCATAAGTTAATCTATATCCATCAATTAATCCATATTCATGTAAGGCTTCTAAATGTTTTTTAGTTGGATATCCTTTATGATTTTTAAAGCCATACATCGGATATTTTTTATCTATCTCATACATCATTTTATCACGAGTAACTTTAGCAATAACTGAGGCTGCTGCAATACTCATACTCTTAGCATCTCCTTTAATAATAGGCATAACTGGAATATCAATATCAATTGGCATCGCATCAGATAAAACATATTCTAAAGGTACTTGTTTTTTAACCTCATTAATAGCCATAATCATTGCTTTCTTGCTAGCTTCATATATATTAATTTCATCAATTTCTTTAGAAGATACGATTCCTATCCCATAAATTGTATTATTTATAATATAATCATAAAATAAATCACGTTTTTTTTCAGATAATTTTTTAGAATCATTAAGACCCTCAAGTTCAAAATCTTTTGGTAAGACTACACAAGCGGCCACTACTGGTCCATAAAGTGGTCCTCTTCCTGCCTCATCAGTTCCACCAATAACATTAATTCCCTTAGCATATAATTCTTTCTCATACTTCCATAAATCATTCATTATTATCACTATCCTATAGTTATTATACCAAATTAGAAGAAAAAAAACACTATATTTAGTGTTTTGAAATTAATAAGTAATACCCAAATTCCTTTCAATATTATTTAAAAGTTTCTTACCATCACTTACTTCACCAGCATCAGTCACAATTAAATAATAAAGTTTGTTATTTTTTTGTGTTAAATATAAATAAATACTAGTATTTCCATTATAATTACACTCAAAATTAACCCATTCATTATCGTTTATTTTACGTACCTCTTCAGTTCCACATTCAAACCCCATAGTTGCATATTGAGCAAGTAAAGTTTGAACAAATTCGTCTCTTGAACCAATATAACTTTGAGCATTAGTTCCTATATAAACTTCACCATAAGGTGATTTATAAATTTTATCATAACTAGCCATTGTTGTTTCTTTGTAATCATTAGGTACATAAACATTAATTCCTGACATATTTATTACTTTACCATTTTGTAAAGCTTTTTTATCATTTTTAGTATCATCATAATCATATTTCTCATTAATTGAATCTTTAACAAAATGATTGATTTTTTCATCATTCATATCCCCAACAATAATATAAGCAAATAATACCATAATCATAGCAAAGATAAATACTAAATAACTTATAACTGCAATACCAATAATAGCAATATTACTTAATCCTTTTTCACCATCAGTATAACTAGTTTCACCATTTAAAGATAAATACCAATTAGACATTGTAACCATCATATAAGGTACTAACCAAATATATAATAATCCAAAAGTTAAAATAGCAAGTAACATCCACCCAATAAAACTAAACATTAATCCATAAAATTCAACTCTATGCCCATTTACTAGTTCCATAGATTTGTGAAGCATTTCACTCATAGACATATCTTTACTTTTAGAATCTAGTGCTGTAAATATAAATACCATAACTACTGGTAAAAAATAAACCTGTAAAATTAAAGCAGCAATTCCACCAATAAAAGGAATCCAAGCCAAAATACCAATTCCAATAGAATATAAAAGTATTCCACCAATGGCTTTTAAACTACTACTAAAGTTTTGGAACATCCCCTTAAAAGCATTTCCAAATGTAACACTTTCACCACGGCTAATAGATAAACTGGCCTTCATCATTCCTACTGAAATTATCATAGTAGCTATAAAATAAATAATTATAAACAAAAACATTAATCCTATAAAATAGAAAACACTTCCAGCATTAAAATCTCCGTTAAGAGTAGAAACCCCAAAAGGCAAAAGCATAAATAAAAATAAAACAACTACAAGCGCAATTTGTATTCCAACCATACCATATAAAGCGCCTTTATTTTTATCCTTTGCTGATTTTTTCAAAGCTCTTCTAAATATAGAGTCATGTTTCTTTTCTTCAGTTTTAGAAACATTTTCTACAACTTTTTCTACTTCTTCCAATGAAGTCCCACATTCTGTGCAAAATTTAGCATCTGCTTCATTTTTTGCACCACATTTTTTGCAATACATAAATCTCCCTACTTTCTCTAATATAATATTATTGTATCACAAAATTAATGATAAAATCCATAATAAAAGAAAATTTTAATTTATTAAAAAACTGCTAAAAGCAGTTATAATATTTTAATTTGTTTTTTTAAGTGATGTAGTTTGATCATAATAAATATTTTGTAATGTATTTTTATCAACAACTGTAAAAGTTACAGTTTTATCTGGATTAGTATATGAATCATTAATACCGTTATCCTGATTATAATATTCTCTAGTATAAATTATCTTACCATCTTTAAATATATAAGAACCCTTTGTTTGTTCAGCTTCATAACCACTGCCAGCATCATATGTAGCACTACCATCAGGATTAAGAACTAACTGTATTTGTAGATTAAGTTTACTGCCATATTCATTTGTATAACTTTTTTCCCATTTATATGTTCCGTATAAATCTTTCAAAGTAATTTCATCATTAGTCTTAGGGCTTTCTACCTTTTCTGAATTTTCCTTATATTCTTTTATTTGTTTTTTTAAATCTTTAACCTGTTTTTCTAAATCATTAATTTGATTTTTATATTCCGTTATTTTATTTTCATTATTTTTCTTATCATAAACAATATATCCACCAAGTCCTAATATTGCCAAAACTAAAACAACTATTATAATAATCTTTCCCCTATTTTTCTTTTCCATAATTCTTTCCCTCCTATTATTCACTTTCATTATACCATAACTACATTTTAACACAAATATTAAAATGATTTTAACTTATATTCCTTTACATACGATTTACAAAAACTTTTCTTATACTAAAAATAAGAGGAAAAATTTCCTCTTATTTAACAACAATATTAACTAACCTTTTAGGTATAATAACTACATTAAGAATATTCTTACCTTCTACAAATTTACGGACATTCTCATTATCCATAGCCATAGCTTCCATTTGCTCCTTAGTTGCATCTATAGGCATAACCATTTTTCCGCGAACTTTACCATTTACTTGAACAACCATTTCAAAAGTAGAATCAATAGTTTTACTTTCATCATAAACTGGCCAAGTGCTTTCACATAAAGGTTTTCCTAAAGAACTTACTTCATTAACTTCTTCAGTAATATGAGGCGCAATCGGATTAAGTAAATGAACAAGAACTCTTAAATCATCCTTAGTAATACTATCATATTTTTCATAATCATTAAGTAAAATCATTAAAGCGGAAACAGCAGTATTATATTTCATATTATCTAAATCATGAGATACTTTTTTAATAGTTTGATGAACTAAAGTTTCATTAGTATATCCTTCTTTATCATTAAGTTTATCTTGGATTTTCCAAATTCTATCTAAAAATTTCTTACAACCTTTAAGACCATTTGTACTCCATGCAGCATCTTTTTCATAGTCACCAATAAACATCTCATAAGTACGTAAAGCATCTGCTCCATATTCATTAACAATATCATCAGGATTAATTACATTACCTTTAGACTTACTCATTTTTTCACCATTAGGTCCTAAAATCATACCATGAGATACACGTACATCAATAGGTTCCTTATTAGGAACAAGTCCAATATTGTATAAGAATTGATTCCAAAATCTTGCATAAAGTAAATGGCGAGCTGTATGTTCCATACCACCATTGTACCAGTCAACTTTACCCCAGTAATCTAAAGCTTCTTTGGATACAAATTCTTTATCATTTTTAGGATCCATGTATCTTAAGAAATACCAACTAGATCCAGCCCAGTTAGGCATAGTATCAGTTTCTCTTCTAGCTTTTCCTCCGCAATGTGGACAAGTAGTATTAACCCACTCTTCGATATTAGCAAGTGGACTTTCACCATCTTCTGTAGGTTCATATTCAGCTACATCTGGAAGCAATACTGGAAGATCTTCATCAGGAACAGGAACCCAACCACACTTTTCACAATGTACAAGAGGAATTGGTTCTCCCCAGAATCTTTGTCTAGAGAAAATCCAGTCTTGAAGGCGATAATTAACTTTAGATTTTCCAAGTCCTTCTTCTTCTAAATAAGAAAGCATTCTAGAAATAGCCTCTTCTTTATTAGTTATACCATTTAAAATATCAGAATTAATATATTCACCATCGCCAGTATAAGCTTCTTTTTCTGTATCACCACCACTAATAACAGGAATAATATCCATACCAAATTTTTTAGCAAAATCATAATCTCTACCATCATGAGCAGGCACTGCCATAATAGCTCCCGTACCATAATTCATCATAACATAGTCAGAAATCCAAATTGGAATTTCTTTACCAGTAATAGGATTAATAGCCATTATGCCCTCAAGTTTAACCCCTGTTTTATCTTTAGCAAGTTCTGTTCTTTCAAATTCAGTTTTAGTTTTCGCAAAATCCTGATATTTTTTAACTTCATCCATATTTTTAATTTTGTCAGATATTTTTTCTAATATTGGATGTTCAGGCGCGATTACCATAAAAGTAGCGCCATATATAGTGTCAGGTCTAGTTGTATACACAGTTAATACATCATCTATACCTGTTACTTTAAAGTCCACTTCAGCCCCTTTACTTTTACCAATCCAGTTTATTTGTCCTAGTTTAACTCTATCAGCAAATTTAGTATCATCTAAACCACTAATCAAATCTTCCGCATAGTCACTCATACGAAGTAGCCATTGTTCCTTTTCTTTTTGAACAACTTTACTTCCACACCTTTCACAAACACCGCCAGAAGAATCTTCATTAGAAAGTCCAGTTTTACAAGTTGGACACCAATTTATATTCTTTTTAGCTTTATAAGCCATTCCATGTTTATAAAATTGTAAAAATTGCCACTGTGTCCATTTATAATATTCAGGATCTGTAGTTGAAAATTCTCTACTCCAATCAAATGAAGTACCAAAACTCTCAATTTGGCCTTTAAAAGTTTTAATATTTTCTTTAACAGCTTCTTTTGGATGAATATGATTTTTAATCGCATATTGTTCAGCAGGCGCTCCAAAAGCATCCCATCCCATAGGAAATAGAACATTATAACCCTTCATTCTTTTCATACGAGCTACAGAATCTAAAGCTGTATAACTACGAACATGTCCTACGTGAAGGCCGGCTCCAGATGGATAAGGGAACTCAACTAATATATAGTATTTTTCTTTATCCCCGCCAGTTACAGCTTTAAATGTTTCTTTTTCTTTCCAGTAATTTTGCCATTTTTTTTCTATATTTTTAAAATCATACATACTATTTACCTTCCTTCTTCTTATAAACTTTTCCTAAAATATAATAACATATTAACATTAATGGGATTAATACTATTAACCCTACTCCTAATTTAACAATATAAGAACTAAAAAATTCAATAACAGTTACAGTAAAAGCAATAATAAATGCATTAACTAATGACAAACTGTTCGCAAATTTTTTATAATCTAAATGCTTAATATCTAAATTATATGCATTCTTAAAAAATAATAATTGTTTTCCCTTTTTAAAAGCCTCTAAGCCTTGTTTTCTCCTAACAACAACCAAATAATAAACTAAATAAACAATCACAAAACAAATTAAAAATAATAAAATTTTATCCATATTTCCTCCTTAAAACATAAAAAAGTATTATGTATATAAGGGCGACTTAATCGCGGTACCACCTTATTTCATAATACTTAATGATTATCTCAAATGGTTTAACGCACCAAACGTCATATACTTATCATATATGCAGCTCCTAAGTAAGTTCATAATTTATATCTAAAAGCTTTCACCAACCGCTTTCTCTCTAAAAGATAATTAGGTTATTACTACTCTTATTCATCGCTTTTCTTAAAACATTATATTACATTTTTTAAATATATTCAAGTAAAATTAAAAAATATAGAGTATAAAACTCTATATTTCATTAATATATTCAAGTAATTTAATAAACATTTTAATAAACTTCTTATCTAGACCTTTTTTACCTAGCTTTCTAACTTCAATACGTTTCTTTTGAATAGTTAAATCACTAAATAATATACTATCAATTTCTTCCTTCATTTCTGTTGAAATTTGCAGGTCAGAAATAATGCCCTCAATATCACGATTAATTAAGTGAACAGCATCTATTTCAATATCTTTACCCTTACAACTTATAGTAAGTTGTCCAATAGTTTTAACATCATTAACTTCAACAATAAAGTCGGGACCATCTACATAAGTTTTAAATGACACTTTATCACGATTACTATACACTTCAACATCATCAGTACGTTTTGTATTTCTAAATATTATTTTATAATTTCTCTTTTCAGGAACAATTCCACTCTTACCATCTTTAGCCCTAATAATTACACTATAATTATTTGGTAAATAATTGTATTCAATTTCAGTAAGTAAATAAAAGTCCTTACGGTATAAATCACTTTCACCATCATCCTCAAATAATGTATATACATTACTCTTACCAGGGAAAATATGAATTTCCATATTATCAGGTGGAGTTGTATCATTTAAATCAGCATTTGTACCCATCGGAATAATTGCACCAGATTTAGCAAATACTGGAAATTCTTCATCTTTAAAGAAAGCTATATAATTTTTTCCACCAGGAAATTTTTTACCAGTAACAAAGTCGTACCAAGTTCCTTCTGGAATATAGAAATTATGAAGTGCACGATTCATGACATAATCTTTTCTAGAAATAATTGGACAAACCAATAATTCACCACCAAAATAATATTCATTACGATATAATACATCATCATAAAATTCTGGATTAGTCGCATAAATTGGTTTAATTAATGGTCTACCAAATTTGTGATATTTATAAGCTCCACTATAAATATATGGAATAAGTTTATGACGTAATTGTAAATAATCTTTAACAATCGTATAAGTTTTAATATCCCATCTCCATGGCTCACGTTTATAATATTTACCCTTATCAACACCAAATTTTAAAATTGGTGAGAACGTTCCAAGCTGAACAAATCTAATATAAAGTTCCTCATCTTCAGTCCCTTTAAAATATCCACCAATATCATGAGACCAAAAACTTACACCATTATTAAATGCTGAAGCATTGTAAAAAGGTATTTTCTTAAGAGTACCCCAACTAACCACAGTTTTACCAGAATATAAAACTGGATAACGATGTGGGGCAAGTCTTGCGTCAGGCGCTAAAACCATAGGTCTACGTTTATAATCTCTTTGCATGTCATAAAATTGGTAATGTTTTAATAAAGCATTAGAAACTAAGTCTTCAGTCGATTCATTATCAATCCAGAAAAAATCAATTCCCATTGTATCAAGTGGATGAATAAACAATTTTAAATAAACATCTACAAATTTAGGATCAAAAACATTATATGGTATTTTTCCATCCTTATCAGTTTGTAAATACTTTAAAGCTTCTTCATAAAATTTATCATAATTATATATACCCTCGGTAGGATTTATATTAAGTCCAAGCCTTATATTTTTAGAATGTAAATAAGTAATCATTGCTGCTGGGTTTTTAAATTTTTCACTATCAAAAGTAAATCCGCTTTTTAAATGATATTTACCTTTAAATCCTCGTTTATGCCAATCCTTATCTAAAAGCATAATAGAAACTGGAATTTGTTTCTTATCAAAAGTATCTACAAGTTCTTTAAGTTCTAGATCATCGTAAGTCTCATTACGACTCCACCAATTTCCAAGTGCATATCGAGGAACTAAAGCTGGATAACCAGTTAACCCATAATAATCTTTTAAAGCATCTTCATAGTCATTTTGATACATGAATAAATAAATATCAATTACTCCAGGTTCTCTAGAAATAAGAGTCCCATCTTCATTCCAAACAAAATCCGCACTATCATCAATACTAGAAAAACCATCGGCTGAATATAAACCTTTTGAATTAGTAACTCCTTCTTCCAAATTAATAGCTGGAATACCAAAGTTTCTAACTTCAGGATGTCCGTAATACCAAACCTTATCAGTTCCTAAAAGCTCAACTTTAAGATTTGCAGTTGGATTAACTTTACTACCTTCAAATGGTCTTTCTTTAGTATATGTAAGTTTAAAATATTCAGTTGATATTTCTACGAAATGTGTATCATTTTTAGTTTTAAATTCTGGTTTAGGTAAATTCCTGTGTAAAATAAGCCCTGTAGGTTTATCTAAAAACACACCGTTAGGGTTATATTCAAGTCTAATTACCCTAGGCGATAAAACAGTAAAACGATAATTATTTCCACTTATAATTGAATTTTGATTAGGTATAGCGCTTTGAAAATCAATTTTAAATTGTTCTCCTAAATTATACATGGTTTTCACCCCTTATTATTCTTTTATATTTCATCTATTTGCATAAAATTAGTATGTTTAACCTTTTTAAATGGATAACCTCCTGTAATAATCACTTTATCACCTTTTTTCAAGTCTAAAGTTTTTTTCGCAATGTCTATTGTTTTTTCAGTAATTGAATCAAAGGTTTGTTCATTAACTATAATTGGCAAAACTCCAAAATATAGATTCAAAGTTCTAGCTATTTTTGAACTTGAGCAAGTAGCAATAGTCATACATGGTGGACGTAATCTACTCATTTGTCTAGCTGTATAACCAGTATTAGTTGCAATAATAATCGCTTTACAATTAAGGTTAGTTGCCCCTAAAGCTACACTACTTGCGATTGTTCCTGCAATATCATTAGCCTTAGCTTTTAAAATATTATTAAAATAATAATCATAATCAATTGAACTTTCAGCCATTCTAACAATTTTTTCTACTTCTTTTACTGCACCTATTGGATTTGGGCCAATAGTGGTTTCTCCTGTTAATAAAATAGCATCTACACTTTCAGATACAGAGTTAGCTAAATCAGAAACTTCTGCACGACTTGGCATCGCACCTTCTGTTAAAAAACTATCAAGTTCAGCCGTAATAATACTTATTTTGCCCTTTTCATGACATTTACGAATAAATTTATTTTTAATATTAGGTACTTCTTCAAGTGGTAATTCCACCGCCAAATCACTACGAGCAAGTAAAATACCATCAGATGCATCAATAATTCTATCTAATGATTTAACTGCCCTTTCATTTTGAATCTTTGCAATTAAACCAATATGATCATTTTCAAGTTCAATCAATAAATCATTTACTTCCATAATATCTTCAGCATCAGATACATTTGATATTTCAATAAAATCAACATCCATTTTATGTGCAAAAGCAATATCTTCACGATCTTGTTTAGTTAAAAATTTTCTATTAAGTTTTACTCCAGGTAAATAAAGTTTAGATAAACTATCTACTCTACCCCCTTTAATAACTTCACAAACAGCATAATCAAGGCCTTTTTCTACAACTTCTAAAACAACCTTTCCATCCATTAATTTAATAACAGAACGAAATCTTAAATCATCAATTAATTTAGGGTAATTTATTGAAAATTGGAATCCATTACAAACAGTGCGATTCATATACATTCTGATACGTTCACCTTTTTGAAACTCTGCATAACCATTTTTAAATTCGCCAGTTCTAATACATGGGCCCTCTAAATCAAGCATAATAGAAATATTGCTTCCAATTTTTTTATTTATTTCCTTTACATTATCAATAACTTTTTTGCAAAAACCATAATCAGAATAGCTCATATTAAGACGAATTACATCAACACCATTTGAAATTAATTCTTCCAAAATATCCATCTTATTAGAAGCCGGTCCAATAGTTGCGATTATTTTAGTCTTGTTCATACTATCACCCTATTATCCATTATACCAGTTTTCTCATAAATTTCCATAGAAAAAAACAAAAAATAGACTTTATCGTCTATTTTATATTTACAACTTTTACTTCATATTCACCATTTGGACTAGATACCTTGCTGGTTTCACCAACCTTAAGTCCCATAATTGCATTAGCAATTGGTGATTCATTAGAAATTTTATTTTCAAACGGATCAGCTTCTGTTCTTCCAACAATATTATAAGTTTCTCTATCCCCGTCTTCAACATATTCAACTTCTACAGTATTACCGATTGAAACTACGTCTGTTCCTGCATCAGTAATAACTACAGCGTTTTCAATCATTTGATTTAAATTAGCAATTTTAGCTTCAACTTCCGCTTGCTCACTTCTTGCTGCATCATATTCGGCATTTTCACTTAAATCACCTAAAGCTCTAGCTTCTTTTAATTCTTTTATGACAGCAGGTCTTTTTTCTTGTTGAAGAAATTCAAGTTCACGTTTCATTTCCTCTAAACCTTGTTCAGTTACATAAACTTTATCTGTATCTGGCATTCTGCTCACCTCGTTTCATATTAACTTACCAAATCTTACTACACAATCTTTCATTTGTCAATAGGATATAGAGCTTTTTTAATCATATAATTTGGCGCCACTTCTCTATCACTTTTAATATAAACAATTTGTTTAGGATGACGAACAATATCTATTTCATCCATATTCTCATCATATATCTCTTTAATTACCATATCAAACTCGTCATTAGGTCCAAAAACAGTAATCAAATCACCCTTTTTAAAATAATTTCTTTGCTGTACCTTCATTAAACCTTCAGAATAATCAAGAACAGTTCCTAAAAAATCTTGATTAGTAACTTCCATTCTACCATTATAATACTGAACATCCTTACCAAATGATCCATTAAAGAATTGTGGAACAGAATCTCTATTCGCGCATCTGCGTAAAACCTGTTCATATTTTAAATTATATTCATATTCTTTTGGATTGTTCCAATATTCGTCGATAACTTTTCTATAAACTGAAACAATAGTTGCAATATAGTATGCAGACCTCATACGGCCTTCTATTTTCAAACTATCCACGCCTAAATTAACAAGTTCTGGAATATATTTCATTAAAGATAAATCCTTAGTACAAAAAGTAAATGGTTTTTCTCCTTTTAATTCTTCGCCATTTTCCTTCAAGTCAAAATCCCATCGACATATTTGACTACATCCACCACGATTAGAATCTCTAGATGTTAGAAAGTTTGATAACACACATCTACCACTATAAGAAGCACACATAGCCCCATGAATAAACACTTCTAATTCTATATCAACATTATCCTTAATATCTTTAATGTCCTCCATATGGCACTCTCTACCTAACACAATTCGGCTTACCCCTTCATTTTTCCAAAACAAAGCTGCTTCTTTATTTAAAGTAGATGCCTGTGTTGATAAATGAATAACTAAATTTGTATGTTCCTTTGCAAGTTTAATAATAGCTGGATCACTAACAATAATTGCATCAACTGAAGTTTCATCAAGTTCTTTCAAATAATCTATAATTTTATTAAGTTCTTTATTGTGCATTGCAATATTAACTGTAACATAAACTTTTTTATTTAAAGAATGAGCAAATTTAACAGCCTTAGAAATTTCAGAAACCGTAAAATTATCAGCATTTGCTCTTAAGTTAAATGTTCCACCAATATAAACTGCATCTGCACCATATAAAAGAGCTATTTTAAGTCTTTCTAAATCTCCCGCAGGAGCAAGTAATTCTGGTTTAGTCATTTTTCTTCACCCTATACACCGTTTCATTATATAAAAAACCATGGTTAAATGGAAATTTATATTCCATAATATTATTTTTAAAATTATAAAGAACTTCTTTAAAAGACTCATCATCTATTAATAAACTATTAAATACTAAATAATCAATATTAGAAAAATCTTCATCAAGTATATTTAAAATATAATCAGAATAAACAGTAGTTCCATGACTACCGTCATTAATTGGATAATACTTCCCTTCTTTATAAATAGTTTTGTTTTTTCCACTATCTTCTAAATTAAAATATTCTATATAATTGTTAACCAAATGTCTTCTAGATGTAAACATTGGTAAATAGCCAAAAACATTCATAAACAATTTAGCCTTAGAATTTTCTTTTATTTCATTAATTTCTTCTTTAGTAATTTCTGAAGATAAATAAGCATATTTAACACCTTTATCATGCCAATAATTAATAGTTCCATAATTAGTAACCATATGTTCCTGTGACCAAACTAAATCAGTTTTTAAACCTAAATCTTCTTTTAATTTTACTAAAGAAACATCATAGTAAATAATTCCTTTAATATTTAATTTATCAGCAGTCATAAGTTTTTCTTTTAAATCTGAAATTTCACTATTATGAATATTTTTGTTAAACGCCAAAAATACCTCTTTACCTAATTTTTGAAATTTATCTACTTCATCCAATGTAAAATAATTTTCAAAATTGATACTATAATCTTTAATAGGTAAAATAAAGGCATCTACTAAGTCTTTAATTTCATTTGCTTGATTATAATTTTTTATAATAGCTACTGTTTTCATAAACTCACCTGCATCAAAGATTATATCAAAAAAAAGTAGAATTTTCTACTTTTCCTCAAATTAAAATTTATTTAATAATTATTAAACAGAAGAAATAAACATTAGATAAAATCACTACTCAACACAAATTAAACCACCACTGCTATAAATATTACAACAAACTTCAGAAGCGCCACAAGCACGTGCATCACCATTAATACCAGTACGAACATATAAATCACCAAATTCACATCGTGAACTTTGACTATAAAACCCACAACTACCCAAATTATTTTCAAATATTGTTTTTAAACTTTCTAATTGCATTTGATTGGACAAATGATATTCAGCATTACCTGCCTGCAAACATACTGGTTCATCTATAAACGCATATTTCATACATGCATATGCATTTTGAATTACATCCTCTGCATCTAAATCATATTTTAAAAACCATGTTTTCCCCGCTTTATATGATTCTAATTCAGTATAATCCATTTTATACTCTATATTTGATATGATACTCGTTCCGATTTGTTTTCTATCTGTATGATATGCATAAACAGTTTTTGGTTGATTGGAGCTTGGCTTATCTGGCTCTTTTCCAGTAGCTTGTACATAATTTAAAGTTATAGAAAGTTCTGATGAGATTGGGGCTTCTACTTTTGTTTC
>CAOJZV010000010.1 GCA_948466255.1 uncultured Bacillota bacterium
GGCATCATGTCTGGAGTTGCAATCATAACATCAAAATCAAACCAGTTTTCTTTTTGAATTTTTTCAAGCATATCATTATCTCCAACGTAATCTGCACCAGCATCTTTTGCAGCTTTAGCAGCATCACCTTTAGCGATAACTAATACCTTTTTAGTTTTACCAGTTCCTTTTGGAAGTACAACTGCTCCTCTTAATTGTTGATCAGCTTTTTTAGTATCTAAGTTTAAACGCATAGCAAGTTCAACTGATGCGTCAAAGTTACATACAGAAGTTTCTTTAACTAACTTAACTGCTTCTTCTTTAGTATATAATTTATTTTTTTCTATCTTTTTAGCAGCTTCAGTATACTTTTTACCTTTTTTCATTTTTTTACCTCCTTATGTGGTTATAGTGGAATCGAATGCGAATATTTTTTCCTCCCACATAGGCATTAACCTATGTTAATTATTTTATTATTATTTTTCTACTTTAATTCCCATATTTAAAGCTGTACCTTCAACTATTTTCATAGCATCTTCTACAGTATAGCAGTTTAAATCAGGTAATTTCGTTTCAGCAATTTCTCTTAGGCTTGCTTCAGAAATAGTTCCAACGATATCATTTTTACCATTTACTGAACCTTTATTTATTTTACAAGCTTTCTTAAGTAAGAATGCAGCTGGTGGAGTTTTAATTACAAAGTCAAAACTTCTGTCTTCATAGACATTAATTTCAACTGGTAAGATATCTCCCATTTTATCTCTAGTTGCATCATTATATTTTGTACAGAATTCTTGTAAATTAATTCCTGCTGGTCCTAAAACAGTACCAACTGGTGGTGCTGGTGTAGCTTTCCCTGCAGGTATTTGTAATTTAATTTTATTTACTATTTCCACGAAAAACACCTCCTATAATATTTTTCCGCGTTGTGGTTCTAATGCATCCACGCTCCCACTTAAATCTATATTTAAATAAAATATAGCCATTTAATAATATCACAAAATCATTTATTTGTAAACTATGATTTGCTTATTTGTGATAATTCTAATTCAACTATTGTCTCTTGCCCAAATAGGTCAAGAGCAACTTCTAATTTAGCGTTTTCTAAATCGACTGACTTAACAGTTCCCATCATATTGGCAAATGGCCCATCGATAACTTCAACCTTGTCACCTTCTGCAAGTTCATTAGCAATATCTAATCTGCTCATTCCCATAGAACCTAAAATGTGATCTACTTCTGATGGAGTTAATGGGAAAGGTTTAGCACCTTTACCTGACGATCCGATAAATCCTGTAACTCCTGGAGTATTACGAACAATAAACCAAGCTTCATCAGTCATTACCATCTCTACTAGTATATACCCCGGAAACATTTTTTTGACTTTTTCTTTTCCTTTTTCATCAATTTCTTTTTGTTCAGGAACTACTACTCTTAAGATATAGTCTTCCATTTCCATTGAGTTTGCACGCATTTCTAATTTTTCTTTTACTTTATTCTCGTGCCCAGAATAAGTATTAACTACATACCATTCTTTTTGCATTATTGTAATCCCTCCGCAAGTGAGCGAGCCCCAGCAATTATAAAGTCTGATGCAACAAAGAATGCTGCAAAGAAAATAATACAAGTTAATACTGCAACTGAGTATTTAACCATATCTTTTTTTTGTGGCCATCTAACTCTTTCCATTTCTTTTTTGACACCTGCAAAAAACTTTTTAATTTTTTCCATATATTCACCTACTTTTAATTTATGTTTTTTTCCAAATAAAAAACACCCTTTTTTGTGTCCAAATAAATATTATCACATTTAATCACACAAAGTCAAGTGTTTTAATTATATTACTATAAGTATTCTTTAAGTATTCTTTTTTGAATTATGATAAGGTTATTCATAACAGGATGTTTTTCCATCAAAGACAGCACAGTAGTAGAAATCTTCGGCCTGGATAGCATTTGTCTCACCACTTGGATTAGCATCTATTAAAAGATTTTCGGCTCCACATGTTGCGGCAAGATCACCAATCTCACAATTAGCACCATTACTTTCAAATGTAGACTGTAAGCTTTGTAATAGTGTTTTATTAGCGTTGAAGTATGTATTGCCTTCTGAATCTTGATGTCCTTGTATACATACTGGCTGTTCTATAAATGAATATTTTTGGCAGACATATGCATTTTTGATTACTCCACTTTCATCTATATCGTATTTAAAAAACCATTTATTACCTGAAATATATGAAGGTAATTCTGCATAGTTTGTTTTATATTCTGATTCTGAAAGTGCGCTTGTACCTATTATTTTTTCATCTGTATGGTAGGCATAAACTGTTGTTAATTGATTATCATCTCCAGAAGGTCCAATTGCGCTTCCATCATTTTGTACATAATCAAGGGTTACATTAAGTGATCCTTCTGTACTTTCTGGTTGACTTTGCCCTTCAGCTATATCTTTATATGTTACTTTTATTGTTAATGTTGCAGTTCCCCCTGCTGTTAATGTAGACCCCTCTTCTATACCACTTGTTTCAAATGTTATCATGTCATTATTTGGTTTTGATACTGTTAACTTTTCTAATTTAGCAGGTAATGTCCCACTATTTGTTACTGTTATATCATATTTCATTGAATCTCCTGGTGAAACTAAATTTGTTTTAAATGTGGCTGTTAGTGTCCCTACTCCTGTTGGTTCTTCTGCATTTGTTGCATCTCCACTTAGTGTTGTTGATGTTATTTGGGTTATGGCTATATTCCAGTTACTTGAAATTGTTGTTGTCCCATTTATTTTTAAGATGCTTTGAAATGCTGCATACCCAACAGCTAATGTTAAAATTAAAGCACATAGGCTTCCTAAAATTACATATTTTTTTTGAACTTGATTCATAATTTTCCTACTTTCTAATTTATGTTTTTATTATATATTATTAGTTAAAAAAAAAACAAGCTTGCACAACAAAAAAAAGACCTTTAAAAGTCCCTTAACGACGACTACATAGAGATTTAGAATATACCTTAGAATCTGCTTTTTCATTTTTTGACTTAGTTTCTACTTGTTCTAATAGTTGATTCATTTCTTCTTCGTATTCGCCTAATTCTTCATATTCAACTAATTCTTTAGGTTCTTGCACTTGTAAGCACTCGAACAACTCAAGTTTTTCAATTAATTTTATATTCTCTTCTTCCGTTAATGCTTTATGCATTATATCACTCCTTCCTTACTTGTTATATGAATTTTTTACCTAAAATATTAGAAGGCTTTTATATTATATCATATTCTTTAATTATTTTTATGTTTTTCAACATAATCTTTGACTTTATTTCTCATTCTTTGAAGAGCATTATCGACTCTTTTAGGTTCTACATTTAATACTTCAGCTATTTCTCTATATGTAAAACCGCTTTTTCGCAGATCAAAAACTTGTTCTTCAAATGGTGTTAACTCTTGTTTTAAATTATAAGTTAAAATATTTAAGTTTTCAAAATCTAATAAAATCGTTTCAGGATCGCTGGTTTTATCATATATAAATTTTCCTATACTGTCATCTTCATTTTGATTTGTAGCTTCCATAGATAAAGAATTATTAAGCACACTATATTTTTTTCTATTTGCATTAATAATTGATGTTATTATTCCATGTTCAATGCAAGTTCTTGCATAAGTAAAAAATAAAGTATCTTTATGTTCATTATATGTATTAATTGCTTTACTAAAACCAATCATACCTTCTTGAACTAAATCATTAAAATCTAAACCACTGTTTTTATTCTCATCATAAGATTTTTTAGCTAAACTTCTAATTAGTGGCATATATTTATCAAATAAAACATCAGTGATTTCATCATTTTCTGATACTTTACTAACTAGTTCATAATCATTTAAATCTTTATATTCCATTATCTAACCGCCTCGTAAATTACTAATGCCGCAGCTACTGAAGCATTTAAGCTATTAACAGTACCTTTCATTGGAATAGAAGCTATAAAGTCACAATTTTCTTCTACAAGTCTACTAAGTCCTTTACCTTCACTACCAATTACAATAACTATTTTTCCACTATAATCAATTTCTTTATAGTCAGTTCCTTCCATATCAGTACCAATAACCCAATAACCTTTATCTTTAAGTTCTTTTAAAGTATTAACTAGATTATTAACCATCGCAATATTAACGTGTTCAATAGTCCCAACACTTACTTTAGTAACTGTTGAATTAACTCTTACAGATCTATCTTTAGGAATAATTATACTTTTAATTCCAGCAGCTTCACAAGTACGAATAATTGCCCCAAAATTATGTGGATCTTCTAAATGGTCAAGCATCACAATTATATCTTCATTTAAAACATCATCTAAAGAAGCATATTCATAATCTGCTACTTCCAAAATAATTCCTTGATGATTACCATTTTCTAAATTATCAAGTTCATATTTTTCTAAATAATTAATTTTAATATTTTGTTTATTAATTTCATTTAATAAATCCTTATCGTTAAAATTTTTATAAACAAAAGCTTTTTTTACCTTACCTTTTTCCAGCAAAGTTTCTTTTGCTACATTCTTTCCATAAATATACATTTAATCACCCACTATATAATTCATAATTTCATTTATTCTATTAATATTATTATTAATTTCTAAATAACCAATTAAAGCCTCTAAACCAGTTGACCTTTTATAAGTTACAATATCAGCAGATTTACTACTATGGCTTTTATGATTACGCGCTCTTTTAATAATTGTAATTTCTTCTTCTGTTAAAAAATTGTCGTTAAACATTTTTTCTAAATAATTGCTTTGCGCTTTCGCGCTTACATATTTAATAGCTTCTTTTTGTAAATCATTAACTTTGCATATTCCTTTACTAATCAAATATTTTCTAACATAAAGTTCATAAACTGCATCGCCTAAATAAGCAAGTACTAAAGAGTTAATATCTTTGTTATTTAAATAATTTTTAATTAATTTTATATCATTTTGATCTTTATCCCTATTTAAATTTTGTTTAAATTTTAAAAGAGAATTTACATTTTGTACAGGAATACCTTCTACAAAGATAACGTTATCGTTATCAAAATAATTTGTACTAAAATCAAACATATCAAGTGAATATACTTTTATCTTTTTACCATTAACTTCATATTCACATTTTAAAGTACATTCATCTTTTTTGAGTAGCTCATTATATAACTTATCTGAAACAGCCAAATCAATATCGTTAGCTGTATCTTTAATTCCTTGTAACACCATTGCCCCTGTTGATAAAACAATATATTCATTATGATCAAAATTATATTTTTTTAATGTAGAAATAATTTCTTCTTTATTCAAATTAAATCACCTATCAAATCTATCAAAGGTTATACCTTTAATATAACCATTTTTAACATCACTCATGATTAAACCCATAACTTTATCATAATCGATTTCGCCGCCTTTAATTAGACATCCTCTTTTTTTACCAATTTCTTCTAAATCAAGTAGTACATCATCATTTACAAAATCAAGGCCATATCTTTCTTTTAAAACTTCAGGATAATATTTTTCTAAAGTTCTTAAAATATATTCTACTACATCAAATAAAGGTAAAATTTCTTCACGAATAGCTGTAAAAGTAGCTAAATTAAAAGCATTTTCTTCTTCAAGTTTAGGCCATAAAATACCTGGTGAATCTAATAATTCTATATTATCATTAACTCTAATCCAGTTTAAATTTTTAGTAACTCCTGGCTTATTACCAATATTAACAACTTTTTTACCGGCTAGTCTATTAATTAAAGTACTTTTACCAACATTAGGAATACCAACAACTAATACCCTAGCTTTTCTTTTCATCATACCTTTATCAGAACGTTTCTGATTATATTCTTCTAAAACTTCTTCAGTTAAAGATATTAAAGGTTTAATATTAACATTACCCTCTAAATTCATAGGAATGACATAATAACCTTTTTCTTTATAATAGTTAATCCATTTATCTGTTTCTTTTTTATCACATAAATCTGTTTTACTAATAATTAATATTTTAGGTTTATTTTTAGTATATTCTTCTATATCTATTATTTTTGAAGATAGCGGCATTCTAGCATCAATAACCTCATAAACAATATCAATTAGATTTATTTGTTCACTTATTAATCTTTTTGTTTTAGCCATATGCCCTGGATACCAATTTATATTAGCCATATTATCACTTCCTTATCTATTATATTTCATATAATATCTGTTTTCCGTTTCATCAATAATTTCAAATCCTAATTTTTTATATAATGAAATTGCTTTTTCATTTAATTTATAAACCCAAAGGCAGACACTCTTATTTTCTGAAATTAGTTTTTTTATTATTTTAGTGCCTATACCTTTGTTTCTATAATTTCCCTCTAAATATATCTCATCTAATGAAATACTATCATCATTATTAGTAATCAATAAACATCCTATTTCATTGTTATCATTAAATATGATTTTATAATTTTCTAATTTTGTAATAACCTGATTTTTTACATATTCATTAATATCTGTAACCTCTTCGGTTGTTAAATTTTCAGCATATTCAAAAATAGTTTTCAATTCATAATCTATTAGTCTAGGTATATCATTTTCAGTTGCACATTTTAATTCATAATTCACAAAATCACCTACAACTCATTATAACAAAAATTAGCCTAAATGGCTAATTAATTTAATGGATGTTTATTTCATATTAACTTTCCAGTAGCCTCCATTATCTGGCCCTATTCTTTCAATAATTTTGTTTTTCGTAAGTTTGTTTAAATTATATTTAACACCATCAGGTGTTATATCAAGTTTATCTGCAAGCTCATTTCTAGTAATATACGGATTATCATTAATCAAATTTATAATTTTTTGTTGATTATTATTTAATTTAAGTTCTTTCTGGGTAGTTTTCTGGGTAGTTTTTGTTAATACACTATCAATTACATTTAACATAAAATCAATAAATACGTTAGCATTACCGTTTGTATGACATTACTGTATAGCATCATAATATTTTTCTTGATTCAAATATATTTCTTCTTCTATTGATATATATTCAAATTTTGGATTATAACTGGTTAGCATTAAACTTACCCAAAATCTAGCCATTCTACCATTGCCATCAGTAAAAGGATGGATAAAAACAAAATAATAATGAAAAATAGACGATAAAATTAATGGATGAAGATTATCTTTATTATCATTTATAAATTTAAATAAACTTTTCATAAGCGAAGGAACAACTAAAGAATCGGGCGCTATAAAAATAATTTTATCGCCTTTCTTAATTCCTTCACCATGATTACGATAACTTCCATTATCATCATCAAAATATTTCATCATAACCATATGTGCTTTTATAAAATCTTCTTCACTTTTATAATCATAATTTTTTATATTTTCATATAATTCATTAGCATTTTTTACTTCCTGTATTTCTTTTCGGTCTCCAAGTACCAATTTATCATCAATTATATTTGATACAGAATCTAAAGATAATGAATTGGCCTCTATAGCAAGAGAAGAATAAATAGATCTTACTTTTGATTTTAATTTCAAATTTTTTCTTTTGATATCATTAGGTATTTTAACCATAGATATTTTTTTTCAATACAATTTATCTTTTTTTGATTTTTATCACTAATAAGAAAAACTGGTTTAATCTCACTAATATTATCCACAAATATCCTCTCCTTTGCTTATTTTATTATAACAAAAATTAGCCTAAATGGCTAATTAATTGTCCCTATTTTATCAAAAGGAAAAATACTTAAATTAGTAGATCCTTTAATATCTTTTTCACTTACTAAACCAATAATGCGACTATCCGTAGAATTATCTCTATTATCGCCCATTACAAAATAATAACCTTCTGGAATTATATCAATACCAATATCATCTAATACAAAATCTTTTGTTTTTGAATTTCTATCAAAGTCTTCTTTTATTTGTTTTCCATCAACATAAAGTTTGTTGTCTTTGTATTCAACTCTTTCACCTGGAAGACCAATTACTCTTTTAATTAATCTAGAACCATTATAGTCAAATACAACAACATCAAATCTATCAAAAGATTTATCATATTTTTTTAAAATTAATAATTCTTTATCTTCTAAAGTTGGATACATAGATGAACCATCTACTTGAATTGGAGTAATAATAAAAGTTCTAAGTAATACAACTACTACAACGATTATAATATAAGGTAGTAATTCTTTAAACCAATTTTTTTTAGGCTTTTCTTTTTTAGGTACTTCCAGCACTTCTACTTTTTCCATAAGCCCCTCCTTCTAAAACAAAAATAAGGCGTACGCCTTATCTTCTTTCTTTGATTTTTGGTTGACCTTTAAGGGTACGTAAATAATTAAGTTTAGCTCTTCTAACTTTACCTTTTCTAACAACACTTACGCTGTCAACTTTTGGTGAGTTAAATGGGAATACTCTTTCAACTCCTATTCCACCAGAAATTTTTCTAACAGTGAAAGTTTTGCTTACGCCTCCACCTTGGATAGCGATTACGATACCTTCATAGGCTTGAATTCTTTCAGTTTTACCTTCGATAATTCTAACGTTTACTCTAACAGTATCACCAACGCGGAATTCAGGTAAATCTTGTCTTATTTGACTTTTAGTAATTTTGTCAATAATATTCATCGTCTCACTCCTTTGTCTATTCTATGATCATAAGTAAATAACAAAAACAACCTCAGCGGATCACGACATAAAAGATTTTACCACATATTTAAAAAATATGCAAGAAATAAAATTTGCGTTTTTTATGAAAACGGGATTAAACATTTCTTTTGGTTTTTAGAATAAAATAGACCTATGTCTATACTAGGTCTATTAATTTGAATACATTATACTAGGTGATGTTTATGCGAGGATGGTGGTGCGGTCGCGGTAAGTGGTGCATTTTAGGTATAATTTTTGGAATAATATTATTTTATCAGATTTTAATCACTTTATTTATTGTGACACGTTTTAATGTATTTTTATTATTTTTCTTTATGATTTGTGCATTTTTCTGTTTGTTTAGGCTTTTTTGGTGGTGAGAAATTCAGCCTTATAAAGCATATCTATTTCTCTACTAATTTTTATGCACATATTATATTCAGTATCATTAAATTCGATTAGATTTGGCATACTAATTAAAACGAATAATAAGTTTCTTTCATCTTCCATTAATGGATAATGAACTTCATATTCATTTAAAATATCTTCAAAATCAAAATCTAAAGCATGTTTTCTATATAATTTATAAAGATCAAAAACTGGACTCCCAATTTTTGCCTTATCCCAACTTATTAAATAGGAAGATTCATTTCTAATAAAATGATCTAGATTTAGATTGTTATGAAGAACAACATTTCTTTGCTTTCTTTTGTTTTTGATTTGATCATGCCAATTTTCTAATCTATTTTTACAATTATCAATACTATCATATATTTTTGATATGTTTCTAGCAAGTAGGTATTCACTTGGACTCATAAATACCTTACTTTCTATTAAAGTAATTATATCTGTATAATAACTATATAAATAATTTAAGTTATTATCAATATCATTATAAATTTCTTCAAAATCATTTAAATCTATTTCTTTATAATGGGTTGTCTTACTATGAAGCAAAGATACTAGAAGGATTAAATCTAGTATTTTTTGTTCTTTTGGAATATCAAAATCATCTAAATATTCGGTTATTTGATATTCATCGTTTCTAATATCATTTATAAATTTTGGCATATAATCAAAATTTCTAGTTTTTAAATAATTTAATATTTCTAAATCTATTTTATTTTCTTTATAAACATATCTTCCATTATTTGTATCTATGATACTTGCTTTGCCATTTTTTTCATATCTAGTAGGTGTTAAAGAATACCTTTTTAAGGCTTCATTAATTTTCATTGGCTGGAATTATTATTTTATCGCCAATTTTTACTTCTGATAAATTGTTATATTCATCAAGGTCTTCTTTAGTAACCTCATAATCTAATGCGATTGATTCTATTGTATCATTTTCTGTAACTATGTGAATTTTATAAACTGTATATGCTTCATCTTCATCTAATCCGTCAAATAACGATTTTACGTTTATTCCTTCTCTTTCCTCTTCTATAGTTTCTATTTCTTCAGGTATTTCTGGAAGTGTTTCCTCTATAGTTTCTTCTTCTTTTGTTTCTATTTCTTCTCTTTCCATAGCCATCTCCTGCTCTTCTATATTGTCAACTGAAAGTTCAATATTTACTGATAATATTCTACTATTTATAACTTCATAATAAAAATCACTAATATCAATTTCAGCATTATCAATATTATATTTTTTATCTATGTTTATATTAAATGGTAATTCATATTCAAAATTATCTAAGTGGCTACTTGTGTCTGTCATTTTATAATCACCACTAACTATAAATTTACCAGCTATTAAACTTTCTTCATGATTTGTGATTTCATGTTCTAACGAAATACTATTTATTTCGGCAATGTTTGTATCAAACGCAATATCTTTTTTAAATGGAACTAGTTTTTTCATATTATCTCCTCCTACATAATTATATTAATTTATTTTTTTTATATGTCTTATTCCTGTAAGACTTTTTCTAAACTTTTTATTTTGTATCCTTTACTTACTATGTAATTTATAATATTTTCTAGTTCATTTTCTAGTTCACTACCTCCTTCTATCATTATTAGTGAGCCTTTATTTATATTATTTTTTATATTTATAAATGGTTTTTCTTTTATTATTGTAGTTGGAATTATTGTATATGAATTTTGCAGACTACAATTTTTTAATATCGTTTTATTTTTTGTTTGCGTAAGGCAATAATTATCTTTTTGTTTGGTATTTGTGATTATGGTTTTCATCCAAACAAAATCTGGATTAGTATAATCTTCTTTATTACTTAAATTTCCGATTGTATGGTTTTTTTCTATTAAATTTATTATTAAATTATGATTTTTTTCTAAAAAGCTACTATCTATAAAAAAAGTGGCCTTTGTATTTGTTTTATCTAAAACACTTATTATTTTATTTATGTTTGTTTTTTTATTTACTTTAAATATCAAACTTAATTCTTTTTTATTTTTATTTGCACTTATTATATATTTATCTTTGTTTTCTTTTAGCCCCTGTTTTACTTTTAATGGTTTATAAACAATTAATTTTTCATTGAAATAACCTATTTGTTTCATTTTTGTATATGTTTTTTTTATATCTACTTTTTTTCCATTAATTCCTGGAATTATGGTGTTACCGTTTATAATGGCTTCAGTAGGTTTTTGTTTATAGTTGCTTTGTTTTTCTTTAATTTCAGTTAATAAATCATCATTTAATTTTGAAACTAATCCTACTCTTTCATTATATATAAAACTACCTACTAAAAGTGTGATGATACCTAAAATTTGAAAGCTTTGTTTCATAATCTCACCCTAAAAAATTATATGAATATTTTTTGTTTATTTGTCTATTTTCACGCTTTTTATTATTATTCATATGATAATATGAAAGGGGGACTTTTTATGGGACCATATTCAGAATTTTATAGACAAACTCCTGTAACTTTTGGTAGACCTAGACCTGGTAATAGACCAAATAGACCACCTATGAATCAGCCAAATCGAATTGTTGGTGGAGGATTTTTAGGGCCATTCTTATTAGGAGGACTTACTGGTGGTTTAGTTGCTCCATTTTTCTATGGTGGGGGTTATAATAGACCTAATTATTATCCTTATTATCCAAATTACTACTACCCTCCATATTATAGACCATATTAATAATTTAAAAACGACGATTTTTTATTTCGTCGTTTTGTTTTTATAATTAAACTTGGTATTCTAAGTTGTCGCTCAGGCAGGCTACCCATTGCAGACCGCACTGCCATCGCTATCGACGAGGCATACCACAGAGCCATCGGACGCATTCACATGGCCATCGGGCCTGGCGAGGGCAGTGAGTGAATCGGCATAACAATTCGATGCGGCATCATAGAATTCGCAACTACTACCATTACCATTAGCTGTAAACCATGATTCTTGACTTTGTAATAGGGCTTTGGTAGTTTCATAGTAACTAGCATCTCCACCTTGCATACAATGTTCCGTATCTGTTACAAAACATACATATGATGCTGTTATTTTATTTTCTGAATCTATTTCATGTTTTAAATAATGATTTTTACCTAATGTTGTTGGGTCTGCAGTTGTATTTATGTCTTCTATACTATCTCCTATATTTAAAGTATCCGTTGTCCATCTATATACTACAGTACTATTATCTCCACCAGGGCCGATTACTGTTCCTCCACTTGTTTTTTGTTCAAAATCAAATGATATAGTCATACTTGCTG
The DNA here is from genome assembly GCA_948466255.1 of uncultured Bacillota bacterium. Classification (GTDB taxonomy): domain Bacteria; phylum Bacillota_I; class Bacilli_A; order RF39; family UBA660; genus Coprosoma. Next base: position 12,329 of record CAOJZV010000010.1, read on the forward strand.
TTTTTGTCCCTGCTGTTTGTTGGTTTTCATAGTCTTTATATAATACTGTTACATATACATATCCTACATTATTTGATTCTGTTGATTTATATAAAGTATCATTTTGTTTTAAGGTTCCTGTAATATCTTGATCGTTTTGATCTTTATTTAAATAAAAGATTATATCATTATTTGTATTTTCTGGTATTGTTATATTTTTTAATATCGCATCTAATGATCCATTATTTGTTATTGTTATCTTATATGTTGCATAATCTCCTGGACTTGTTAAGTTTGTATTAAATGTGGCTGATAGTCCTTTTGTATTATCATATGATGGAGCTTCTTTATCGGTTGCTCCTACACTCGCTGTTTTTTCTATAGCTGTTATTTTTACATCCCAATTTGAATTAATATTTGTTGTTCCATTTATTTTTAATATTGTTTGAAATGCCGCATATCCTACTGCTAGCGTTAAAATTAATGCACACAGACTTCCTAATATTACATATTTTTTTTGAATTTGATTCATAATTTTCCTACTTTCTAATTTTTATTTTATTATATTAATAAGTCCAAACTTCTTTTTCACTGAATAAGTCAATATATGAATCTTCACTACCATCAGCTAGTGAATAACTTGCATTAATATAACCACTTGTATCTGTTGATATTGAAAGTGAATTATCTTCATTGCTACAGCTTGCACTAGTTTCATCTCCATAACATAAATCTTCACCAAAGGCCGATAATAATATCGTTTTATTTGCTTCAAATGTAGATCCATCTTCTTTGCCTTGAAGGCAATATAATTGTCCTTCTTTTTTGAAACATACACTTATACTTTCTATCATATTGTTTACTACATCATGTTTTAAGAAAATTGTACGGTTTAAAGCGTTATAATCCTCTACATAATAATTTGTTGGTTTAATTTTGGCACCTACACCAATACTCCTATTTTGATCATAACTATATAAGACTCCATCGGATGAACTAGCTGGTGGAATTGCCCCACTTTCATTTACTCCTTCTTGTTCGTAATTTAATTCTAATTTTATATTAGCACTTGTTTTTTCTGGTTGACTTGTTACAGTATTTTTATAATATACTTGAACGTATATATAATGTTTTTCTCCTTTATCAATTGGAAAATATGAGTCTCTATAATCACCGGTACCTATAGATAAAAAATCTGCTAAAACTCCGCCAGTCCATTCACTAGTATATACTTGTTTTGGCGTGGCAAAAACACTGCAGGAAATTGCGTCGTTATCTCCACATGATAAATTAGCAACTGTAATTATTCCTGCTAATGATCCTTTATTGCTTATCTCAACTTCGTAAGTTCTACTACTTGTCCCTGGTGTGATTAATCCTGTATTAAATGTGGCAGTTGTTTTAGTAAATGTTGGAGCTGTTATATCGTAAGCATCACTATTTTTATCTGGATTCCCACCTCTTATGTTTGTTATTTCTATATCCCAATTACTAGAAATGCTTGTTGTTCCATTTATTTTTAGGACAGTGTTAAATGCCGCATATCCAACTGCTAGTGTTAGAACTAAAGCGCATAAACTTCCTAATATTACATATTTTTTTTGAACTTGATTCATAATTTCCCTACTTTCTAATATTATTATACCTTAAATTTGTTTTGAAATACAATACTTTGTTTTAATATTTACATATGCTATACAAAAAAAGAAACTATTTACTTATATAGTTTCTTGAAACTTCACTTAATTGTTCAATTAACTTTTTCATATCCTCTTCATTTTTTATTCTAACACCACTAGCATATATATGACCACCACCACCAAAGTTTGCAGCCACTTCATTTACTATTGGCCCCCTTGATCTGATTGAAGTACGATATGTTTTCGCTTCTTTATCATAGGTAAAAGTTACCCAAATTAACATTTCTTTTATATGATTAAAATTATTAATCATATTACCAGGCGTGGCAACATCTACTTCATATTTTTTTAATGTATCATCATCTATAACTATATAGCCAACCTTATCTTCATTAATTATAAAGTTTTGGGAAATAAAACCTTGAAATCTTATTTCTCTAATAGGCCTCATATAAAGATTATTGTATATTTTTGTTATATCTATTTTTGATGTTTCTAATAATTTTGCGGCTATTTTAAATGTTTGTGGTCTTGTATACGCAAACATAAATCTATTTGTATCAGCTACTATTCCTGTATATAAAAGTTCTGAAGCTTTTTTATTTAGTTTTAATTTTGTATTAAAAGAAAGTTCAGCAATCATTTGGCAAGCACTTGAAGCTTTGTTATCTATCCATTCTATTGTGCATGTTTTTTCTATAAATGGATGGTGATCTATTTTTATACTTGTTTTAAATTGCTTTGGAATTGCTCCATCTATTCTTTTTAAATCTGGGGTATCAGTTACTATTAATAAGGCATCTTTTATATCTCCATCTAGTTTATCTAATTTACCCATAAATTTAAATTTATTTGTTGGTTTTCCAATAGCATATACTTTTTTTTCTGGAAATGTGTTTATAATTATTTCTTTTAGTCCTAATGTACTACCTAAAGCATCTGGATCTGGCCCACTATGTCTTGCGATTACTATGGTATCTGCTTTTTTTATTTCTTTATATATTTTTTTATATATATTCATTAAATCACACTTTCTATTTTAAAAGTTCGTATGTATCTTTAGCAATCATAAGTTCTTCATCAGTTGGAATAACATAACATGGTATTTTTGAATTTTCTGTTGTTATTATGCCTCTATTTATTTCTGAAAATTTAGAAATGATATTATTTTTTTCTTTATCTAAATAAATATTTAGTTTTTCTAATTTGTTTATTAATTTTTCTCTAAATTTGATGGCATTTTCTCCAACTCCACCACACAAAACTAAAGCGTCTATATTATATAATTTTAAATAATATTTAGCAATATAATCTACTATTTTATTTATATACATTTCATTAGCTATTATCGCTATTTCATTCTTTTCACTAACCAGCTTTTCTAAATCTCTATTATCACTAACACCTGTTAATCCTTTTAAACCACTTTCATTATTTAAAATATCATCAAGTTCATTTATACTTTGTTTTGTCATGGACATTATATAAGGTAAAATTGAATAATCTATATCACCACTACGTGAGCCCATCATAAGTCCAGCATTAGCTGTAAAGCCCATTGAATTATCAACTGATTTTCCATCTTCTACTGCGGTTATACTAGCTCCATTACCAATATGACAAATTATTAGATTTGGTTTTTTATTAAGTACCTTTTCCATTTCTTTGGTGATATATTCACAACTTATCCCATGAAAACCAAATTTTCTTACACCATAATTTTTATACCATTCAAGTGGGACTGGATATAAATAGTTTTCTTTTGGAATGGTGTGGTGGAAAGCTGTATCATATATAGTTACTTGTTTTACGTTTGGAAGTAAAGTTTGAAAAGCTTTTATACCGGCTATATGCCCTTTCATATGAGCGATTGATAATATTTTTATTTCTTCTAATCTTTGAATTACATTTTCATTAATGATTTCTGGTTTGTATTTTCCAGCACCATTTACAATACGATGCCCAATAGCATCTATATCTTCTAAATTATTTATTATTTTGTTTTCTAGTAACATATTTATAAGACATTCTACTGCTTCTTCGTGGTTTTGGAGATCTTTAGTTGTTTGCATTATTTTATTATTTATAATTACCTTAACATCGGCGTTACTGCCTAATTTATCAATATAACCATATATTAATAATTCTTCTTCAGGCATATTATATAATTTGAATTTTAGTGATGAACTTCCAGCATTTATAGATAAAATTTTCATTATTTCACTTCCTTTTTAATTTCATAAACTCTAACTGAACAATTTGGAATTTCTAAGGTGGTTAAATCTCCATCTTTTGGAATTCCTGTAATATAGTAATGAATAGCCCTAGCTACTCCACTATGCGTAACTAATAAGATGTTTTTATCCGGATATTTATTTTTTAAATCATTAATTAAGTTTTCTACTCTTTTTAACAAATCTTTAATATTTTCACCATTATTATCATTTAGATTTTTATGATAATTCCAAAAGCCATCATAATCAACATCATTTTTCCTTCGCATATCAAATGTTCCATAGTCTCTTTCGATTAATCTTTTATCAATAATAATGGGTTTATTAGTTACAATACTAGCAGTAATTCTAGCTCTACTAAGCGGTGAAGTAAAAATATAATCAAATTTTATATCTTCTAAATGTTTCTTCGCCTCTTTAACTTGTTTAATACCTTTTTTTGTTAAATCTGTTTCTTTATTACCACTAATTAGATGTATTGTATTTGTGATTGTTTCTCCATGCCGCATTACATATAATTTCATTATTATAGCTCCCTTTTATTTTGTACTAGCAACCCAAGTTTTGGATATGAGATCGTGCAGACCTTTTTTATCTTTTCGATATACTACCATAAACATACTAACTAAAATTAATCCTATTTGAACTATTCCTAGTATTGTTACGGTTATAAAATAATAATTTGCCGGTATAATCAAACTACAAATAATTACGGCAAGTAAATAAAGTAAACCATTAATTATTAAATTTCTTATAAATAAATTTTGAATTGTTATTTTTTTATTGCTTATGGCTCTAACATTTATGCTCATAATTCTCTTTCCTAATGTTTGTCCATTATTGAAATATGGTAATATTACAAAATAACCTATTATATAAACTGCATTTATTATATTTATAATAAGGTTATTTAAATCTATTTGTTTATAAATTTCACTAGATTCTGTCATATAGTTAGTAAAATTTATATCACCACTAGCATACTGCATAGTTAATAAATTTATACTGTTATTTAGTACCTCATTGTTTGGTTTATATAAAATACTAATAAATCCTAAAATGATTAACATAATTATAATATCAATTAGGTAAGCTGTCATTCGTTTTTTTAGTGAAGCTTTCATGTTTTCACCTTCTATTCTTTTCTAATAATTATTATACAATAAATATAGTCTTCAAGCAAACATAGATATTTTTATTTGGCTTTATAAGTCGTTATTTTTATATTATCTAAATTTAAATACTTTTGAATGTTTTTATCATCTTTTTTACAAATTAATATTCCTATGGTGGGTTTGTGGTGAGGTTTCTTTATTTCTAAATCTATATAGTTCATATAAAATTGTAACTGCCCAATATCTTCCTTTTTTAAATCTTTTATTTTTAATTCAATAGCTACAAAGCAATCATGCTCATAATTAAAAAATAGTAAATCTATATAATGAAATTTATTACCTACTTTTAATTTCTTTTCACTTCCTACAAAGGAAAATCCTATTCCAAGTTCCAGGAGAAATGTTTCTATTTGTTTTAATATGGCTTTTTTTAGTGCTTTTTCACTTAGTTCTTTATCTTTTAATTCTCCGATATCTATTAAGAGTGGGTCTTTGATAAATTCCATTACGTTTATTGTTTTATCGTTAGTTATTATTTCTATGTTTTGATTATTTTCTAGTCTTTCATAAGCCTTGTTTTCTATTTCTTCTTTTAACTGTCTTACTGACAGATTATTTTTGTTTACTAAATTGATATAGTAATTTCTTTTATTTTCATTTTTTATGGGTAGTAATATTATAATGTGACTCCATGTTATAGAATTGCGCGACAGTGTCGCGCAATTTGGGACAAGCAAATAAAATTGTTTCATTTTTCTTAAAGTTGTATAATCATAACCTGGTCCATAAAGCTCTGTTAATTCTAAACTTAAATTTTTTATATAACTATTCCCATATTTGATTTTATCCTCATTCCCTGCTTTTACTATTTCTTTTCCTATGTTCCAGTTAGTAATTATTTTATCATTTTCCATTTCTATATTTCTTGCCTTATTTCTTACTATATTGTTTTCTATTATTGTTTTTATGTTTTTGGTATAGATGTTTTCTTTTGCTTGATTCATAATTTCCTCCGTTTCTATTTAGCCCCTTCGCATATATCATACGAGATTTATATAGCTAATTCCTTCTTTTTTCTTTATTTTTTTAATATTTGAATAAAAATAAAAGATAGTTTATAATACTATCAGGTGATTTATATGAACGGTGTTGGAATTATTTGTGAATATAATCCTTTTCATAATGGACATATTTACCACATTAATAAGGTAAAAGAGATGTTCCCTGATAAACCTATTATTTTAGTGATGAGTGGGAATTTTACCCAGCGTGGTGATGTTTCAATTATTGATAAATGGACTAAAACGGAGATCGCTTTAAATTACGTGGATTTAGTTATTGAACTTCCTTTTGTATTTTCTTGTGCTTCGGCTGATATATTTGCTTATGGAGCAATTAATATTTTAAAGAATATGGGCGTTAGTCATATTGTGTTTGGAACTGAGAATCTTAATGAGGATGATTTAATTAAAATAGCTAATATTCAAAAGAAAAAAGAATTTGATATTTTAGTTAAAGAATATTTAGATGAGGGTATTAATTATCCTACCAGTTTATCTAATGCTGTCTATGATTTATGCAATATTAAAGTTAATAGTCCAAATGATTTACTTGGCTTAAGTTATGTGAAAGAATTAATTGATACTGATATTAACCCTGTTACTATTAAAAGAACTAATGATTTTCACAGTAAAGAATTAGAAGATTCTATTAGTAGCGCTTCTAGTATTAGAGAGGCTCTTAAAAAAGGACTTAATGTAAAAAAATATGTTCCTAAAGAAACATATTTAAAACTTAATAATTTACATTTTAACGAAGATTATTTTGATTTGCTTAAATATAAAATTATTAGTGAAATTAATGATTTAGATAAATATGTTAATGTGGATGAGGGTATTGAAAATAGGATTAAAAAATATATTTATGAAGCTAATTCTTTAGATGAATTAATTGGTAAAATTAAAACTAAAAGATACACCTATAATAAGTTAAATCGCATGTTTACTTATATTCTTTGTGGATTTACTAAAAAGGAAAATATTAAAAAACTAGAGTATATAAGAATACTAGGGTTTAATAAAAAAGGTAGAGATTATTTAAAAGACGCTAAAAAGATTTCAAAATTGCCAATAATTACTCAGTATTCTAACAAATATAAAATGTTAGAAATTGAAATGAAAACTAGTTATATTTATTATTTAAATGAAAAAGATAAAGTTAGTTTAATGGAATATAAACATAAACCCATTATTAAATAACTTTATCTTTTTTGACATTTTGGGCAGTAGTAAGTTCCTCTACCACCAACTGTAATTTTTTCTATTTTTGTATTACAGACTGGACATATTTCTTTTGTATGGACTAAAAGTTCATTTTGGAATCTTCCATGTACTCCTTCACTTGAGGTATAACTTTTTACGGTTGTTCCTCCAAGTTCAATAGCTTTTTCTAATGTTTCTCTTGTATATTTAATTATATTTTCTAAATCTTTATCTTTTAATTTATTACCTGGAGTTTCAGGGTATATTTTACTTAAAAATAAAACTTCATCAACATAAATATTTCCAATTCCAACTATAATACTTTGATCTAATAATTGCACTTTAATTGGTTTTTTATTTAGTTTTTCTTTTAAATATTCTTTAGTTAGGGTTGTATCCCAAGGCTCTTTTCCTAAATCTTTTAATGGTTTTTCTTCATATACTTTATCTTTATCTATTAAATACATTTTTCCAAATTTTCTTGTATCATGATATCTAAGTTCAGTATTATCACTAAATGTGAAAATAATGTGTTCATGTTTGTTTTTTTCATCATGGATATTTCTAATAAAATACTTCCCTTCCATTCTTAAATGTGAAAGTAAAAAATAATCATCTAATTCAAACATTAACCATTTACCACGTCTTAATATATTATTTATTGTTTGATTTTTGATTTTCTCTTTGAATTCTTCTGGTTTTGGTGAAGCGATTATATTATCCCAATAAATACTAGCAAGAATAATTTTTTTATTTAATACTTGCTTTTTTAATGTGTTTTTTACAGTTTCTACTTCTGGTAGTTCGGGCATAATACACCTCCTTAATCATTTAAATAGTCATCTAATATTTGAATAAATTCTTCTTTAGTGCTCGCCTTAAATATTTTATTTTTAATTTCTGCGGCCTTAGGAAGACCTTTTAAATAATGGGCAGCATGCGTTCTCATTTCTGGAACTGCTACTTTTTCTGGTTTGGTTTTTAACAAATAATTTAAATGTTTTTTTATCATTTCTATTTTTTCTTCTTTTGATCTCTCTTTAGGTAGCGTTCCACTTTCTAAATATTTTATTGTATCTTCAATTAGCCAAGGATTCCCTAAGACACCTCTACCTATCATTATAGCATCACAGTTTGTTTCATTTAACATTCTTTTAGCATCTTCTGGTGTTTTTATATCACCGTTACCAATTACTGGAATATTAACCGCTTCTTTTACTTCTTTAATTATATTTAAATCAGCTTTACCACTATAACCTTGGCTTCTAGTTCTTCCATGAACAGTAATAGCACTAGCTCCTGCTTTTTCACAAATTTTGGCAATTTCTACAGCATTAATACTATTACTATCCCAACCACTTCTGATTTTTACGGTTACTGGAATATTTACGTTTTCTACAACGGATTTTACTATTTCATATACTTTATTTGGATTTTTTAAAAGAGCGCTTCCTGCCTGGGCTCTTTGGGCTACCTTAGGAACTGGACATCCCATATTTATATCAATAATATCAGGTTTCATTGTTTTTTCTATAAATTTAGCAGCTTCTATGAAACTTTCCTTATCACTTCCAAATATTTGCTGAGAAATAGGTCTTTCAAAATCAGTCATATAAAGCATATCTATTGTTTTTGTACTACCATAATAGATTGCTTTATCACTAACCATCTCAGCCACCACTAATCCACATCCCATTTCTTTAACTATAGTACGAAAAGCACTGTTTGAAATGCCAGCCATAGGGGCTAATACTACTTTATTTTTTATGTCAATATTACCTATTTTCCACATAGTTATCACCTAGTCAATTATATTATATTTGTTTATTTTTTTCAAGGCAAGGTAAGATTCTTCATAGACTTACAATTTTTTTATTTTTGTAAAGTAAAAAGAACATGTGGTTATGTTCTTTTATGAATTAATTATATATGGATTTGTTTCTGTTCCCTTTCCTTTTAATAATATATTTGATTTTATATAAACTGTAGGACGTACTCCATAATTACTGTAATTAGCGGTATAACCTCCACTTAATCTCCCTGAAGTACTTAAAAGCCAAACGTAGTAAGAATATGAATACGGGCGTGGTGTCATTGTCCACCAATCTGTAGAATTAAATAAAAAATTGCCATTTTTACAGGGATATGGACTTTCACTTCCGACATAAGCACTTGTACATGATGAATCAGTGCTTGCTCTTACATAATCTGTAGCATTGGCAAGTCCTATTTTTCCTTTCCATGTGTATGTTTTTTCTAATGAAATATCTTTAGTTAATGTCTGTCCACTTGTATAGTCCAATAATCCCACATTAAAAATATGTGTTGTTATTTTGTTTTGTATATTTTCACTTAAACTATTATAATAGGTTTCATTTAAATATGTATTTATATAGGCTTCTTTATCAGGTAGGTTATAGGTAGTAGAATTCCCTGTTTGTTTTGGCATTTTTGTTATGTTATTTCCATTTGCATCTAACATTGTTGTTTTACTTCCCCATACATTACATCCATAATATGATGTTGTTGATGAACTATAATAACAATAATCTGTATTATCTGAAGTGTATCTTGTACCTTCCATTGAGTTTGCATTTGTTATTCCTTCTATACTAGTTGTATATCCCGGGTCATATACCATACTGGTTATACTTTGTTGCTTTATTATCTTTAATGTATTATCATTTTCGATTGAAATGATTCTCCATAGTTCCCCATTAAATTCTATATAATTATCTGGGGTTGCTCCTCTATAAATATATCTATTTGTTTCATATGTATCTTTATATAGTCCATCTCCTGTTGTTATTACTTTATTTTTTAGTTCATTTATCGTTATTCCTTTTTCTAATATATTTCCTTTAGCTGTTATATTTATATTTGTTTGAAAAGCGGCATAGCCTACTGTCATTATTAATAATAATGTTAGACTTGATATTATTATTATCTTTCTTTGTTTTCTTCGTCTTCTTCTTCTCATATTTTTCACCTATACTTTTTAATATTTCCTATTTGCTTATCTTTATACTATTATAACGAATAATAACACTTTATTCAATGCTTATTATATTTGTATTTTTATTATACCCCCCCCCCCCCTGGTTTGGCAAGTAGTTTTAAGAGTAAAATGTATGTTTTGACATTAATATACAAAAAAACAAGATAATATTATATATCTTGTATAATTTATTATTAACATGTTTTACTAGTTAACTTGCAATCATTTTGATTTATATTTTCTAAGTGTGGAATCTTATCTTCTTTGGTCTTAACAGCACATTTTTGTATGTTTTTATTATAAATACGCATTTCTACTGTACCATCAGTATTTATATATATATTTCCGCTATATGGGTTTTTTCCACTATATTCTAGTTTTGGTTTGTTTTTGCAATAAGTAGCAACACCATTATTATATGTTACTAACAATGGAATCATTTCTTCTTTACTTAATTCATTTTCAGCATAATAATTATCAGCAGCTTTTTTTAATACTTTTGCATCATCTAAAAAGGCTGTTTGTTTAGCATTGTTTAATGTTTTTATAACTATAGGTGTAACTATAGTTGCAATTATAGCTATAATAGCAATGACAGCTAAAATTTCCATTAATGTAAATCCATTTTTTTTCATTTTAGCACCCCTCTTTAGTAAATTCAAAAAAATATTTTTTTGAATTACTTGTAACTTTTACACAAGCATTTTGAATGTTTTTATTTTTATCATATATACTTTTTTCTAAATAACCTTTATTGACTAATTCTATGGTAGAAATTGGATCATGTGTTTTTCTATTTGTTCCATTATCTAAAGATTCTAATTGTTTTGGATAGAGGTTTTTATTATCATTTACATAGTTATTAGCAGCGCTTTCAACTACATCTATAACCGATTTATCAACTTCCTCTTGGCTTTGATTAAGTACACTTAATGTAGCAGGTAAAACAACTAAAGCAATGACAGCTAATATAACTACTGTTCCAATTAATTCGATTAAAGTAAATCCATTTTTTTTCATATCATTCACCCTATTATTAATTATAGCATATTTTGGTTTAAAAAAAAATTAGATTATCCTACTTTGTGGAAATCTAATCTTAATTTATCAGCTATGGTAACCATAAATTCTGAATTGGTTGGTTTAGCTTTATCGATATCTACACTAAATCCAAATATTTCTTCCATGAAATCTAAATTACCTCTATTCCAGCTAACCTCAATGGCATGTCTAATAGCTCTTTCTACTCTAGAAACTGTTGTATTATATTTACTTGCAAGTTCTGGATATAGTTCTTTTGTAATTCCACCTATGACTTCTGGCTTTTCAAAAATTATACCTACAGCTTCTCTAATATATTGATAACCTTTTATATGTGATGGTATTCCAAGTTCATGTAACATTTTTGTGATTGATACTTGTAAATTGCTATGATAAAAATCGATGTTTTTATTATTTTCCTTTTTATTAGTAATGTCATAAATTCTTGATTTTAAATTATCTAAATCAAATGGTTTTAGAATATAATAATTTACTCCATATTCTGAGACTTCTCTAATTACTTCGGCTGCATTATAACTAGTTGCGACTATTATCTTTTTATTTATTCCTAATTTTTTCATTTCACTTAAGAAATAAATTCCATCGGTTTTTGGCATTATTAAATCTAAAATAATTAGATCTATTTTATCTGTGTTATTTGTAAGTTTTTCTATTCCTTGCTCTCCATTATAAGCTTCAAAGCAAATGTTTATATCTTCGCTACTATCAAAATATTCTTTTACCATGTTTATTAGATTAATATTATCATCAATCATTAATATATTTATTTTTTTCATTTTATTCTCTCCCTTACTATATTAAAATTATACATAATCTTGACATTGTTTTCTAGAGTAAAAATTAGCTAATTTTGTCGAAAACCTTGTCAAAAAAAATAAAGAAGTTTATTTTACAACTTCTTTAATTCTAATTAGCTCACTAATATTGGTTGAATTTCCACCGATAAGAAAGCCGGATACTTCATTTACTTCTTTTAAATCTTTAATGACAGTACTATCTACACTACCACCATATAGAACTATTATATCATAGTTTACTAATGATTTGATATAATTTATAACATTTTTTACTTCTTCTTTACATGGGATTTCATTAGTACCTATAGACCATGCGGGTTCATAGGCAATAATTATTTCATCATTTATATCTTTTAATCCTTCTTCTATTTGTTTTTTTAAAACCTTTTTATAATCATCAGCTTTTTTTTCACCTACACAAAGTATTACTTTTAAATTATCTCTTAAGGCTGCTTTTATTTTTTTATTTATTTCTTCATTACTTTCTTTAAAAAGTTCTCTTCTCTCATGATGACCAATTAGAGCGTAATCTATACCTAAACTTCTAGCTTGACTCCCAGATATTTCTCCTGTATAAGGCCCTTCATTTTTATAATATATATTTTGAATTCCTGTTTTTATCTTATTATCAATAAAATCTTTGGCATATATTGAGGTTGGAAATACTATAGGATCTAAATCTATTTTTTTTAATATTTTTATATAGTCCTTTATCTCACTATAACGCATATTCATTTTATGATTTAAAACGATTATTTTTTCCATGGATTCACCTTCGATACTAAATTTATAAATTTACTTTTTAAAGTATTATTTTGAGTTTCTATGGCCTTTTTATATACATCAAGAACATGTTCTGCAAAATATTTTGAAGAGTGTTTTTCAGCGCTCGCTTTCGCCCCTCTTTTTAAAGAGCGTTCTAATTTTTTATCTTTCTTTATTTTTACTATATATTCTCCACATTCTTCTTCATTATTAAATAAATATCCGTTTAAACCATCAACTACTGTATTTCTAAAACTTTCGTCATCAATACATAGTGGAGGAAGCGATGCAGCCATTGCTTCAATAATTGTAAGACCTTGTGTTTCTGTTGTTGAGGCAGAAAGAAAAACATTTCCTATGTGATAATAAATTGGGATATCCTCCCATGAAACTTTTCCTGTAAAAATTATGTTTTTTTCGCATTTTTTTTCTTTAACTAGTTTTTCATATTCTTCTTTATCTGGTCCGTCACCAATTATTAATAATTTTATATCTGGATATTCTTTGATTAATTTTCCAACAACATTAATTAAAAATGGAATGTTTTTTTCTTCGGCAATTCTTCCTACAAAAACGCACACAAAATCTTTCTTTGTGATTTTATACTTCTTCATTATTTCATTTTTTCTTTTTATATCCATATTTTCTTTATAAAATCTCTCTACCTCTATACCAGTTGGAACTATATGAATATTTCTTTCAACATTATATTTTTGTTTAAATAAATTATAAGCTTTTTTTGTTGGAACAATTAGTTCTGTTATTGTTTTGTCACAGTAAAATTTAGTTAAATATTCTACCAGTTTTTTACTTGATTTATTAAAATGTCCTTTAGTTATATAATGAACATAATCTTCATACATTGTGTGATAAGTATGAACGATCGGAATATTATACTGTTTTGCGAATATTCTTGCGAATGTACCGATTGCAAATTCTGTTTGCGAATGAATTACATCTAAATTCCAACTTTTTATTTTATTAACAGCTTGAATTGGATATATACTTGTAAGTCTTGAATCATAGATACCAGTTGGAATCCCTGGGATTCTTAAGACTCTTTCTTCTTCATCATATTCATAATGAAAATTTTGAAGATTAGCAGTTACTACGTAAACTTCGTGACCCTTTTCTTCTAATGCGTTTTTAAGCATTAATTCGCTTGTAACTAACCCACTTATATATGGGGTATATGTTTCTGTAAAAATGCCTACTCTCATTTTTAATCCTCCTTTTTACTAAGAGAAATTGCGCCGACAATTAAACCTAGATAGTAAGTTATAAATCTCCAAACTATCATAATACTTGATAGCTTTGCCCCTACTATATAAACTCCAAAGAATCTAACAAAACCATACTCTAAACCTCCGCTCCCACCTGGAAGTGGGACAAATGATCCCATAATCATTACGTAAGCTGTAGCAACAATAACGATAAATGGATTCATTTCTAATCCTAATCCCATAATTAAAGTGTATGGGACTAAATATAATAAGGTTAAAGCAATAATATTAAGTAAGATAATTCTTATAAAGTGAATTTTATTTTTCATTAATGCTTTTGCACTTTGATGGAAATCTATTATGATTTTGTTACTTTTTTCTAAAAATGCCTCTTTATCTTTTATTATTTTAAATTTTGCTCCTAATTTGATTGCTAATTCTAAAAGTATTTTATTCCCTTTTTTATTGAAGGCAACTATAAATAAGATAACAATTACTGATAGGTTTATAATATATCCTAAAATTACTAATTTTTTTAGGAAATGATTATCGGGGAAAAAGCCAAAAAAGTAGTTAGATATAATGGCAACTGTTCCTAGTAAAATTAATGCTATTTGATAGACTATACAATCTTGAATTATTATATTCATCCCTTGTTCTAAATTAAATCCTTGTTTTTTTAATCTATAAACTTGATAAGGTTGTCCACCTAGTGAAAAAGGTGTGATAGCGTTAAAAAATTGAGTATCTAATGTTAGTTTAAGAGATTTTTTAAATGTATAATCGTTTTTTATTTGATTACCACATAGTTTTATGACTTCGGCCTTTAATAACCAGTAAAGAACAACTAATAGGATTCCTCCTATTAGCCACCAAATATTGAAGGAAAGTATGTAATTTATTTTTTCATAGAAATCGTCCTTTAATGCAAAGAAAAGGACGATTACAGTTATAATGGCAATTAATATACCATTTTTAATATTACTTTTTTTGTTTTTTTGCATCTATAACTTTTAATGCAGGTAATTCTTTTCCTTCAAGCATTGCTAAACTAGCCCCTCCACCAGTTGATATATGTGATAATTTACTTTGATATCCCATATTTATGGCTGCGCTAGCTGTTTCGCCACCGCCTATCAATGTTGTACCTTTTGTTTTTGAAATGATTTCAAGTATTTGTCTTGTGCCTTCAGCAAATTGTTCTATTTCGAAATATCCTAACGGACCATTCCACATTATTGTTTTTGCATCATCTAAATATTGTTTGAAAACTTTTATTGTTCTTGGACCAATATCTAGACCTATTTCATCTTCACCAATTTCATTGATAAATCTTGTCTTTGGTGTTGCATTTTTATTTATTTCTGTACTTGTAACTATGTCGATTGGAAGTACTATTTTATTTGAATATTTATCAAGCATTTCTATACAGAAATCTATTTTTCTTTTTTCTATTGATGATTTTCCAGTGTTAAATCCTGCTGCTTTTAAGAAAGTCATAGCCATAGCACCACCAATTAATACATAATCGGCTTTTTTACATAAGAATTTCATAACATCTATTTTATCACTAACTTTTGATCCTCCTAAAATTACAACATATGGTTTTTTAGGTTTTGTGGTTGCTTTTGATAGTTGTTTGACTTCTCTTTCCATTAATAGTCCTATACCACTAGGTAAATATTTGGCTATCCCAACAGTTGAAGCGTGAGTTCTATGAGCTGTTCCAAAAGCGTCATTAATAAAGATATCTCCTAATGAAGCCCAATATTTTGCAAGATTTTTATCATTTTCACTTTCTTTGTTTCCTTCTAAATCTTCAAATCTAGTATTTTCCAAAACAATTATTTCTTTTGGTTTCATTTGTTTGATAGCATTTTCAACTTCTTCGCCTTTAGTATTTTCAACGAAAGTTACTTTACTTTCTAATAATTTATTTAATCTATCAGCTATAGGTCTTAATGTATATTTCTTTTTATCTTCTTTAGTTTTTACTCTTCCTAAATGTGATAATACTATTACTTTTGCACCTTGTTCTGTTGCATATTTTAATGTTTCTAAACTTTCTAAAATGCGATTATCATCAATTATTTTTCCGCCTTTCATTGGAACATTTAAATCACATCTTATTATTACTTTTTGTCCCTCTAAATCAAAATTCTTAATTGTTTTCATTCTCTACTTCCTCCCTTTAATTCCTTTATTCTTTACTATATGTACAAGTGATTTGCCCGTTTGTGTTTTTGATGGTAATTTGTCCTTCTTCTTCTTCTAATGTTTGTCCTTCAGGATTTTTTAGTGTACCTTTTAGATAGCCTTCTTCAATTAATGCTTTTGCTTTTATTACTTTTGTATTAGGGCTGGTTTTTAATACATCATTTTTAATATCATCATGACCTTGCAGATACATTAAACATGCTGAGTTAATTATATTATCAAATTCTTTTTTATCGTTTATCTCAGCGTTTTTATTTGATTGTATTAATGATGGTACAGCAATTAAAATAATCACACCAAGCAAAATTATAATACCTAAAAGCTCTAATAAGGTAAATCCTTTCCTCATATTATCACCTATTATATATTTTATAACAAAATCAGCTTTATTACAAGAAAAAGGTGTATTTTAATAAAGAAAAAATGAGATTTCTCTCATTAATAAAATTTTTCTATAATAATTTATTTTTAGTTCTTGAATAGTTATATCATTTTCTATAATATTTTCTTTAGCTATTATGTTTATATTTGTTTTAATTTTTAAATAAATATTTTGCAGTCCTAACCATTTGAGCACTGTAGCTCATTTCGTTATCATACCAGGCAATTACTTTTACTAATTGTCCGTCTTCAGTATCTAATACTTGCGTAAGTAGGCCGTCAATGACTCCCCCGTGTGTATCACCAATGATATCACTTGATACTATTGGATCTTCTGTATATCCTAATGTTTGATTTTGGTTTTCTTTAAATAACATATTTATTTCTTCAGCTGTTGTTTTTGTTCCTAGTTGTAATGTTAAATCTACTACTGAACCAGTAGTTACTGGCACTCTTAGGGCATTACCATCTAATTTGCCATCTAATTCTGGGATGACTTTTCCAAGGGCACTTGCAGCACCTGTTGAGCTTGGAACTATATTTGCGGCTGCGGCTCTACCTCTTCTAGATTTAGCCCCTTTTTTATGAGCTACATCTAGCATTGATTGATCGTTTGTATATGCATGGACTGTTGTCATATAACCTTTTTTTATTTTAAATTCATCATTTAATACTTTTACTACAGGGGCTAAACAATTAGTTGTACAAGATGCGGCACTTATTATTTGTTCTGTACCATCTAATATGTTTTCATTAACACCATATACTATTGTTTTTAACTCTCCTTTGGCGGGAGCAGATATAATTACTTTTTTTGCTCCAGCATTTATATGGGCCATAGCTTTTTCTTTATCTGTAAATTTACCTGTACATTCGAATACTTCGTCTATTTCTAAATCTTTCCAAGGTAAATTATTTGGATCTAATTCTTTATACACTTTGATTTTTCTACCTTTAACGATTATTCCTTCATCATTGTATTTAATATTTTCTGGTAAATATTTTCTATGTGAAGTATCGTATTTTAAAAGGTATGCGAGTTGTTCTGGTTCTGTTAAATCATTGATTGCGACTACTTCAAAATCATTATCCTCTTCCATTAATCTAAAAACTAACCTTCCTATTCTTCCAAATCCGTTAATGGCTACTTTAATCATTCTACCACCCTTTCTAATTATCTGTACCAATAAATTCTCTTAAAACTGAATCCTTTGGAACTAATTCGCTAGATATTGGTAAAAAGTTCCTAAGCAAATTTATTAGACTGTATGCTTCTTTATAATAATCGCTATCTTCTTTTATGGCGAATAATAATGGTTCTGCATATATTTTTAATACACCAATTTCATAATTTAAAGACGAATTTATTACAACATCTACCTCGTCTTGGTATGGATAAATGCTTTCTTCAGCTTCTTTTACGACATTCGGCCAAATTTTCAATGTTTCTTCAGCACTTGCACCTCTAAAATTATTATCTCTAACTATTCTTCTTAATTTTCGAAGATCAGCTGAATGTACTCTATTATGGTTATCGATTTTTAACGGTGTAAGTGGGTTGATAAAAATTTTATATTTATTTTCTCTAGGAACATGTTTGGTTAAATCATCATTTAAAGTATGTATACCTTCTATAAGTAAAATATCACTTTCTTTTAATTGCATTGTGTTCCCAAGAAATTCTCTTTCGCCTTTTGTAAAATTATATGTTGGAAGTTCTACTTTTTCCCCTCTTAATAATTTTTCAATATGGTTATTAAATAATTCTAAATCTAGTGCTTTTAAACTAGCATAATCATAATTACCACTTTCATCCTTTGGTGTATCTTCTCTTCTAATAAAGTAATCATCTAATGATAACTCATGAATTGTTATGCCTCTAGCTTTTAAATGGATTTTTAATTTTTTTGATGTTGTTGTTTTTCCACTAGATGAAGGTCCTGACATAAGAATTAGTTTAATTTTTTCTTTTTTATTATCAATATCTTCAGCTACTGAAGAAAGTTGGTCATCATAATGAGTTTCTGACAAACTAACTGCTTCTTTATATTTTCCTTCAGTTCCTAATTTGTTTAAATCTGATGATAGGTTAAGATCTACTTTTCTACTCCATGATTGATAACTTCTATATTCATCAAATACTTTTTTATGGTGAATATGTTTAATTGGTTCTTCTGGGTATTTCCTTCTTGGACAACTGATTATAAATCCTCTTTGATCTAGGCAAGTTAATTTAAAAAGATCTGTTTGACCTGTATCATAGGTAAGTGGGCCAAAAAAGTAATCATAATGATTTCCAAGTTTGTATAGTTTGATAGTTGAATCACTTATGTATCTTAAATTTTCAACTTTATCTAATTGACCCTTGTTTTCAAAATATTTCATAGCACCTAATTTTGTAACAGTTACATATTCATAAACTATTTTTTGATTTACGAGTTCATGCATTTTATTTTCTATTAATTTTACAATGTTTTCGTTTATTTTTGTATGTTTTACTTCACAGTAGATTCCATTATCTAATGTATAATCGATAAAAATATCATTACTTTTCCCTAATACTAATGACGAACAAGCTGTAACTAAAAATTCCAAACTACGTTCATATGCTCTACTACCATATATACTGCTTCTATCAAAAAATTCCACTTTACTATCGCTATAAATTTTTTGATGTAAATTTGTTAATAAATTATCACATGTTCCAATTAAAATAGGATATTTAAAATCCTTTTGAACATATTTACTAATGTCATATAAGGTCATCCCAGCTGGTACTTCTAAGACAGTATCTGGGTTACCTTTGATCGTTACCTTTGGCATGGCCTTCCCTCCTTATTCTTTTTTATTATTATATCAATAATATAGTATTTTGTCACTTTTTTTGATGAATAAAATTTTTCTTTTACACTTATTATAATATTAGGAGGCGATTGAATTTGTTAATACCAAATGTTGTTGAAAAAAGTAGTGATGGAGAACGTGTATATGACATTTATAGTAGACTTTTAAAAGATAGAATTATTATTTTAAGTGGGGAAATTGATGATAATTTGGCCAACTGTATTGTTGGACAATTATTATATTTAGATTCTATTAATCATGATGATATTAGTTTATATATTAATTCTCCAGGTGGAAGTATTACTTCTGGAATGGCAATTTATGATACGATGAATTTTGTTAAAAGCAATGTATCCACAATATGTATTGGCATGGCTGCAAGTATGGCTGCATTTTTATTATCTTGTGGTAAAAAAGGTAAAAGATTTTGTTTACCTAATAGTGAGGTTATGATTCACCAGCCACTCGGTGGAGCTCAAGGCCAAGCTACTGAAATCAAAATTGCCGCTGAACGAATTTTAAAACTAAAAGCCAAACTAAATAAAATTTTAAGTTCTAATACTGGTCAGGATTTGTCAAAAATTGAAGTCGATACCGAAAGAGATTATTTCTTATCTGCTGAAGAAGCTTTAGAATATGGTCTTATTGATAAAATTATTTAAAACTCTTTAGAGTTTTTTATTTTTACCAAATTTCCTTTTTGGCGATATTAAATACTTCAAATTTGGTAAATTTGCTTAAGATGAATTTGCCTTTTTTGTATATAAAAGTATCTTCAATTTGCCAAATTTGTCGTTTGACTATTATTTAGTATTAGTTTAAATTAATTCCCTGGAAACATTTTAACCGCTATTGGTGTCTACCCCTAATCACTTTTATAAGTTAGATTGGAGGTTTTATAGTTATGACAAAAAAAGATTTTTTAATCCTAGTATTGCTTATAATTATAGTTTTATTAATTCTGTTCCCTCAGGGGGTTTAGGTTATAAAAAAAGACATCTAGCTTTAGGCTAAATGTCTATTCAACAATTGTGGGTAGACATTGATATGTTACAATGTTTCCCATTACTTAATTTATATCATATTTGTTTAAAATATTCAATAAATATATTATAATCTTTTTTATTTTTTTAAAATATAGTATAATACGTTAAGAAATGAGGGAGTAATATGGACAAATTAATTTTGATTAAATATGGTGAACTTACTACTAAGAAGGATAATCGTAAATTTTTTATTAATACTTTAGAAAAAAATATTAGAAATTTGATTAAAGAAGATATCAAAATTACAAAAGATAGAGTACGCATGTATATTGAATGTGAAAATGTAGATGAAGTTGCTTTAAAACTTAAGAAAATTTTTGGTATCCATGGTATAGTTATATGCCATAAGGTAAATAATAACACTGAGGACATATTAACTAAGTCTTTAGAAATTATGGATAGTAATAAGAAAACTTTTAAAGTGGTTACTAACCGTGCGGATAAAAGTTTTCCTATACCATCTATGGAATTTAGTCGTAAATTAGGTGGATTAATTCTTAAAAATACTGAGTTTAAGGTTGACGTTCATAACCCTGATATTACTTTAACTGTCGAAATAAGAAACAATGGGACTTTTGTTTATATAGATGAAATTAGAGGTGCGGGAGGATATCCAGTAGGAATACAAGGTACAGGCCTATTAATGCTTAGTGGAGGTATTGATAGTCCCGTTGCAGGATATTTAACTATGAAACGTGGAGTCAATATTGAATGTTTGTATTTTGAATCACCACCACATACGAGTTTAGAAGCTAAAAATAAAGTTTTAAAACTTGCTTCTATTCTTAATGAATATTCAGGACATGTCAAAGTTCATGTTGTACCTTTCACAGAAATCCAAGAAGCTATTTTTAAAAAATGCCCTGACACTTATATGATAACCATTATGCGCAGAATGATGTATCGAATTGCGGATAAATATTCAGAAAAAATTGGGGCTAAAATAATTGTTAATGGAGAAAGTATTGGACAAGTTGCTAGTCAAACTTTAAGCAGTATGGAATGTATTAACAATGTAACTAATAAACCTGTTATTCGTCCTGTTGCTTGCCTTGATAAATTAGAGATTATTAATATTGCTGAAAAAATTGGAACTTATGAAACCAGCATTTTACCTTTTGAAGATTGCTGCACAATATTTGTTCCAAAACATCCAATTATTAATCCTTCTTTAAAATCTTGTATAGAGTACGAAAAAGCTTTTGATTATGAAAAATTAATTGATAAATGTATTGATAATATTGAAGTTGTTACTAATTTTGAAGAGGATAATTTTTCCGATTTGCTTTAACAAAAATTTCCATAAAAAAAAACGTATTATATTACCAAATGTACACACTATATAAATGTACAGGAGGTGAAACGTATGACAAATAGTAATAAAATCGTTGTTCCAGGAGCTAAACAAGCTATCGAACAAATGAAATATGAAATCGCTAACGAATTAGGCGTTAATATGGGTCCTGATGCTACTAGTAGAGCTAACGGTTCTGTAGGTGGAGAAATTACTAAAAGACTTGTACAAATGGGTCAACAACAATTAAGTGGTACTAAATATTCTAAATAATTAGATTATTAGTTCATATATAAAAATGCTAACTGTATTTGTTAGCATTTTTTTATATATTCATATTATCATATTTTTAAATAACAATTTATAATTTTTTTATTTTGTTTCTTCACTAGATAAATCTAATAATTTTTCATAAATTCCTGGTTCTATTTTATTTAATGAATTTATACTAAGTTCTAGCGATTTTTTATATTCACCTTTATTAAATAAAACTTCACTATAATTTAGATTTTTATCTAATTCATTTTCGGTAGAACGATATCTATTTCCATATACTATTGCCATTTCTGCAAACATGGCTGTTTTTACCATTTCTTTTGTTTTTCCAAATAATTTTAATGCTAAATCTCTAGCTGTATCTACTCTTGTATTTAGAGTTTCTATAGTTAATGGTTTTTTTCCTAATTCTTTTACTATTTCTTTTATAGCTTCACTAGCTTCTCTTAATTCAATATAATAGCTATTTGGGATAACTGGTAAATTATAGTTTCTGATTTGACTTTTAGCATCTTTTAATAAAACATTTACTTCATCTAACTGTTGTCTAGCTCTAACTTCATCATCATGCATACTCCCAATTACATTAATTGATTTATCTAAATTTTCTTCAATGTCAGCAAGTTTTATAACTAGATTTTCTACTTCTTCAGTTAGTTTAGAATAAGGAAATGTTTGATTATTTGTATGCCCTTTTAAAGTTTCATAATCATTATTTAATTCATGTAATTCATTTCTAACTTCTTCTAATGATTTAATGTCTTCTTCTTTTAAATCGTATAGTCTTTTTAACTCATCTAATTGATTGAAAATATCACTAACTAAATTATTTGTTTTATCTAATTTGTTTTTAAGTGTTTTATCAGCTTCTTCATATTCAGCTTTTATGATTTTTTCTTTTTCAAAATCAGTAAATATTGACTCAAAATAATCTGTTAATACTTTTAAATCAAAA
Organism: uncultured Bacillota bacterium; assembly: GCA_948466255.1. Lineage (GTDB taxonomy): Bacteria > Bacillota_I > Bacilli_A > RF39 > UBA660 > Coprosoma. The sequence goes on from CAOJZV010000010.1 coordinate 35,416, forward strand.
ACACTATCTTCTAAATCTAACACTTTGGCTCTATCTAAAATATCTTTTATTTTTTTATTTGCTTCTTCAATATTAAATTCAATATTTAAATAATCTAATGGATAACCTTGGCTATTCATTTTCTCATAGATTTCTTTAATTTCTTCTATTTTCTTTGGAAGAATTCCTTCAGCAATTAATACTACTGCTGGCATTTCTTCTAATATAACTTCCATATGGTTAAGCATTTCTTCAACGGCATTTACAATGGTTCCAACTTCCTCATATTGATTTTTATCCATTATATTTTCAAAGTCTTCAAATCTTCTAGAAATGTTTTCAAATTGTAATTCGATCGATGGGGCCATATCTCCAAATTCTGATTTTGTATCAATAAATTTTTCAAATAACTCACGATATCTACTTTTTAATTTTGTTATTAAAGCCCTACTACGTTCTTCGCTAGTTGTTAATTCTTTTATTTCATCTAATAAAAATTCCGATTTTGTTCTTACTTTATATATTTCCATTTCTAATTTAGCTATTTTATACATTGCACTTTTATAATCTGTTTGTGAAATAGAATATTCTGCTTCTATAAGCATATCTGTTATTTTGGGTATTTTGGTTTCTTTAATATCTTCTAACCTTTCCTGCCAGTCATTATACATAACCTCTAATTTTTCGTTTTTTAAATAAGATTCTACTTTGGCAAGTTCTGGTCCTACTGGGGATGAAGCAATTTGATTTTTTTCATATTCTAAATCTTCAAGCATTTTTTTATATTTATTTTTTTTATTACTTTTTTGCATTGCTAATATAATACAAATAAGTATAATTAATGCAATACAAGAAGCAATTCCAATGATTAGCATTTGATCCATATTTACCACCTAGTATAATTTTAACACATTTTTGTCTAGTTTTGTATTCTTTTGTCGTATTTTTAGAAATTATTATTTTGTTTATAGGATTTGGTCTTGACTTATAAGGCAAAACATAATATAATTATGGAAGCGTGTTTAAATGCAGCGTTACTTTGAAAATTATAATGTGTTTATTTCCTTTAGGGATTATTGTGTAACTTCAGCTGCGAAGCGAAGATATTAATTTAATACACCCTATAGTTTGGCAAAGTAACCTCTCACGCATAGAGGGAGGAAAAAGATATGGCAAGATATACTGGACCTATGTACAAAAAATCTAGAAGACTTGGATTTTCTGTATTAGAAAACGGTAAAGAATTAGCTAAAAAGCCTTATATTCCAGGTGAACATGGGCAAGATCGTAGAAAGAAACTTTCTAACTATGGTATTCAATTACAAGAAAAACAAAAAGTAAGATTCATGTATGGACTTAATGAAAAACAATTTAAGAAAGTATTTGAAAAAGCTGGTAAAATGAAAGGTGTTCATGGTGAAAACTTCTTAAAATTACTAGAAAGTCGTTTAGATAACTTAGTTTATCGTATTGGTTTTGCAACTACAAGAAGAGGTGCAAGACAATTAGTTAATCATGGACATATTACTGTTAATGGTAAGAAAGTTAATATCCCATCTTATACTGTTAAAGTTGGGGACGTTATCAGTTTACCAGAAAATGATAAAGAACTTGTAATTGTTAAATCTTCTTTAGAAGCTTTACAAAATAGAGTTGAATTCATTTCTTATGATGATAAGAAAATGGAAGCTACTTATGTAAGAATGCCTGAACGTAGTGAGTTAAATGCTGATATCAATGAAGCATTAATTATCGAATTCTACAACAGATAAAATTAAAATATGGACCCTTAAGGGTCTTTTTTGTTAGAAAAAAGATTGCATTTGGTTGCAACCTTTTATCTTACTCCACCACCTGAAGAAAATCCTCCAGAGCTCATACCTCCACCTGAGAAGCTGCCACCACTACTTGCAGCGCTAGCAGCATTTCTAGCAGCATTTATTGAACTTAAAGTAAATGTATTAATCCAAATATAATTATTATAATAAATCATATTTTCATCATATTCTACTGGGTGGAAGTCTTTAAATTGTTTGGCTACTTTATCAGCTATTCCAAAACTTTGTGCAAATATTAAATATTCATCCCACATATGAACTTCAATAGCTTTTTTGTCATCAATAAGTGTCATATCTTCTAGGAATTTTTTTAAACCTTTCAGTTTGATAAATTCATCTGCTAATTTAGAGGTTAGTTTATAAACTTTTCTAGTTTTATTTTTTGTATAATTTTCTTCGCTTTTTTCTATGTATCCATTTTCGATTAAAATATCTCTTGAAATTTCAGGTAAATCCTCTAACCAATTATTAATTCTTTCATAATGAACTTTGCACCATTTTTTAAATGTTTTTGGGGTTAATGTTTTATTAGAATCTGCAGCTTCTAATAAAATACTTTTTAGCCTTTCTTCGGCTTTATTATCTACGTTTTCTAAATTTGTTAAATCTAAATAATAATTATCGTTTTTATTAAAATCTAGTATTCCACCTTCAGTAGGAATCATTTTTATTTTTTCTTCTTTTATCCATTTTAATAGTATAGCTCCCATGATATTTTCTCTTTTCATGATATTTTTTCTAAATCCTATAAAATAGGCTTGCATAACATCTTTATTAAATGGTATATCTCTAAAATTATTTATGTCTTTTGGAATTATAAACTCTGTTTCATCATATCTATCCTTTGATCTTATGGCTTTTATAAAAATTATAATAGCTATTCCACAAAATAAAATAAGTATTATGATTGGTAATATATTATCTATAAGATTATTTCTTTCATTTAATTTAGCGCCTTCTAAAGCTTCATTAGCAACATCTTCATAGGTTCCTGATTTTGTTATTGTAGGAATGAAGGTTCCATTAGGAAAGCCTACTAAAGCCACTACGTATTCATTCGAATTCATTGCACCGTTACTTTTAAAATTTATTCCTCCATTTTGAATTGTGTTTGTACTATCAAAGCCATATGAACTATATTTTATGTTTGAAGGATCTTCATTTACTTTAATAGTTAGATTAAATATATTTGGAGCAGGATCCATATCTTTTGGAAGAAATGTAAAATAAAGTACTTGGTTATTATCATATTGCCATACTAAATTTTCAATTGTATATTGTATAGTGTAAGTATGAAATCCATATTCTATTCCCCAGCAAAGTTCTAATCCATCATCCGTATAATTGATTCCATTTTTATTATTTTTTTGTGACTTTGACCAATCTATATTCCAATTAGAAACTGCATTATAAATTTGACCATCTCTTGAAGCAGTAAAGTCTGTTATCTTTCTATCTTCCATATTTCCAAATGAATGATAAATTTCTGTACCTTCATCGGCATTTAATTTCCATATTTCAGTTACATGACCATTTCCGTTTTGATCAATATCAACGGTTGTATTTATACTTTCTAAAGTATTGGCTTTTGCCTCTCCAAATGTGAAAAAGCAAAGTATACTAAATAATATTAAATATATTTTTTTCATATTTGCCACTCTCCTATGATTTCATTTTAACATATTTTTTTGTAAGAAAAAAGGTAAAGTTAATTAACTTTACCAATAAAGTATTTCTTTTTACCTCTTTTTAATACTAAAATTTCACCATCAATAGCAATATCTTTATTTATATTATAATTTTCATCAGTAATTTTTTCTTCGTTAATTGTAATACTACCAGCATTTACAAATTCTCGTGCTTCTCTTTTACTTGAAGCAATGTCTCCTTCTACTAACATATCAACAATATTAGTTTCTTCTTTAGTTTCAAAAGTAGGTACGCCTTTAAAGATATTATTTATATCTTCTTTTGTTAAATCTTTTACTTTTCCGCTAAATAGTGCTTCACTCATTTTCTTCGCTTTTTCTGATTCTTCTTCTCCGTGTAAGAAAGTTACAACTTCTTTAGCTAAAATTTTTTGAGCCTGTCTTAATTCTGGTTTTTCTTTGTGTATTTTTTCTATTTCTTCTATTTCTTCTTTACTTAAGAAAGTAAATATTTTTAGATAATCAATAACCATTTCATCTTCTGAATTTAATAAGTATTGATAAATTTCGTAAGGAGATGTTTTTTCTTTATCGAGCCAGTAAGCGTTTCCTTCGCTTTTTCCAAATTTTTTACCATTCTTATCAGTAACTAATGGCATTGTAAATCCATATGCTTCTTTACCTTCTTTTTTTCTAATTAGATCTATTCCAGCGGTTATATTTCCCCATTGGTCAGATCCGGCACATTGCATAGTGCAGTTTTTTGTTTTGTAAAGATGAAGGAAATCTAGAGCTTGCATTATCATATAAGAAAATTCAGTATAGGTAATACCTGTATCTAATCTTCTTCTGATAATATCTTTGTCTAACATGTAGTTGATATTAAAGTATTTTCCATAATCTCTTAAAAAGTCTATAAAGTTTATGTCTTTACACCAGTCATAGTTATTTACTATTTCGAAACCAAATAAGTTTTCTACTTGTTTTTTTAATGATTTAAAATTGTTTTCTATTTCTTCTACTGATTTCATTGCTCTTTCTTCAGTTGGCCTTGGATCACCTATTCTTCCAGTAGCTCCACCGATTAAAAGAATTGGATGATGACCACCTTTTTCTAATCTTTTACTGATTAAAAAGCTTGATAAATGTCCTAGGTGCAAACTATCGGCTGTAGGATCAGTTCCAATATAAAATGTCATTCCACCATTATTTATTTTTTCTTCTAAATCTTCCCCTGCTTCATCTTTTATTAATCCACGCCATTTAAGTTCTTCATATAATGTCATTTTATTCCTCCTCGCATTTGCATTCTTCACAGTGGCAGTCATCACCACAATTACAGTTATCATCACAATCGCATTTATGACTTACTATTTCTACACCGCTACTTGTTCCAAGTCTAGTAGCTCCTGCTTTTATTAATTCTATTGCTTGTTTATGGCTTCTAATACCACCTGAGGCTTTTATTTCTAAAACTTCATTTTTATTATCATTCATTATTTTTACATCTTCTATTGATGCACCTCTACTTCCAAATCCGGTTGATGTTTTTATAAAATTTACAAATGTTTCATTACAAATTTCGGTCATTTTTTTAATTTCTTCTTTTGTTAGTAGGGATGTTTCAATTATTACTTTTAATGTTTTTCCATCGATAGAATCTCTTATTTCTTCTATTTCTGATTTTACATAGTCATAATCTTTATCTTTTAAAGCTCCAACATTTATTACCATATCGATTTCATCTGCCCCATTTTCTACAGCATCAATAGCTTCAAATGCTTTTGTTTTTGGGGTATTCATGCCTAAAGGAAAACCTATTACAGTACATACACCAACATTTGAATCTTCTAATAATTCTTTAGCTAAAGTAACGTAACAAGGGTGAACACAAACTGTTTCAAAGTTATATTCCATTGCCTCCTTACATAATTTTGCGATGTCTTTACTAGTAGCATCCATTTTTAAATTTGTGTGATCAATATACTTACTTAATTCCATAATTTCCTCCTTTTTTATAAAAAAATACTATGAATATAGGGGCGAATTATGTCGCGGTACCACCCTACTTCCATAGTATTCTATGCTCTTTATCTGTTAACGGAGATTAACCGTTTTGACTCCAAATATGTACTTCATTAATTAATCTTGATTAGCTTTCATCGACCGCTAATTTTCTAGTTACTAATTAATTAACTACTAAGTATTTTTCTCCATCAATTAATAAAAATATAACATATCTATTTAGTTTCGTCAACCTTTTTAAAAATAATAACCTTACTTAGAATATAGTTCATAGCAACTATTACAAATTGAACAATTATTTTAGCAATTGTATCATTCATATGAATTACACTATATAGAATATACATCATAGCCATATCTACTATTAATGAAGCAACTCTAGCTAAAGTGAATTCAAACATTTCTTTGATTTGAGCTTTTCCTTTTGCCTTACTTTTAAAGACCCATGTTCTATTAGTTGTATAAGCGAATGTAACTGCACATATCCAAGATAATACATTAGCAATTTGAATATCTAAATCTGTTTTTTCTGGAAAAAATAAATTAGCAAATATTAGATATGATCCAAAACTAACTACTGTTGTTAAAACACCCAAAAATAAATAACTAATAATTTCTTCATATTTTCTATATAAATTTTTTAATTTATTTATCATCTTTTTTATCCTTTTCGTTTGTTAAAATTTCTTTTGTTATATAAATAGGCCTATTTTTAGTTTCTACATAGGTTCTAGCTAAATATTCACCTATAATTCCTATACATAGTAATTGAATTCCGCCTAATAATAGAATTAGGGTAACGATTGTGGCATAACCTTCAGTATCAATTCCAAAAAATAGTTTTTCTGCTATAACGAATATTAAATATACAAGTGAAAGTAGTGAAACTAATATACCAACGATTGTAGCTAATCTAAGCGGAACAGTTGTAAATGAAACAATTCCATCAACTGCATATTTAAATAATTTATAAAATGACCATTTTGATTGTCCTTGATTTCTAGCTTCTACATCATAAGTCATATAGCAATTATTAAAACCTACCCATGAGAAAATACCTTTTGAAAAGCGATAGTATTCCTGCATTTGTAAAACGGCATCCACCATACTTCTTCTAAAAGTTCTAAAGTCACTAGCCCCCATAACAAATTCGGTATCAGACATTTTATTTATTATTTTATAAAATGTATTTTTAAAGAAACTAAGTATTTTGCTTTCTTTTCTTCGTTCTTGATAAGCAACTACTGAATCATATTCCTCGTTTTCATCTAAAATTTCTACCATTTTTAAAACATATTCAGGATTTTGTTGTAAATCAGCATCAATTATAGATACATAATCACCTTTTGTTTCTTTTAATCCTGCATACATTCCAGCTTCTTTTCCAAAATTTCTTGAAAAATTTATTACTTTTATATTTTGTTTTGATTCTTTTAACAATTCTCTTAATTCTTTCATGGTATTGTCCTGACTACCATCATTTATAAAAATAATTTCATAATTTTTTATTTTATTTTTGAAAGTTTTTTCTATTGTTTCTGCGAATAATTTAACATTTCCTTCTTCGTTATAACAAGGAACTACTAATGATAACTTCATAATATACCTCTTTCTTTAGCATATTATATCATTTTTTTATTGAAAAACCAATTAGGTATTATACTTAATTGGTTTATTTTATGCACATACTTCTCCATATTCATAATCATATTGTTTATAGTCTGGATCATATGTTATTTTTACGCAACCTGTCATTTCACTATTATCTCTTGGATCAAGTGTTTCTTGGTTACTAGTTAAATATCCATTTTGTTTTAAAAATGAAATGGATTTATATATTGTAGTTTCTTTGCTTAACTGTGCAGAATTATCAGTTGCCCATCTTTTAGCCGCATATTCAATAGTTCTTACTTGTTCTTTATACGTATTTTCTCTTGATTCTTTAATTGAATCTTGAATAAATGGAAATGCGATTGCGGCAACTATTGCAAGAAGTGCAACTACTGCAAGTAATTCTACTAAAGTAAATCCTTTTTGTTTCATATTCTTCACCTATTTTAATTATACATATCAATTTGTTTTATTGTCAAGAAAAACAAATTATAATTGTTTAAAAATATGTGATAGACTACTGAACACATTTTGAACTACCATCACTATTAACAATGCAAAGTGCATTGGAATCATCGGAAACGCGAACAGCACCATTAATATAAGCCTCGACAAATTTGAATCCTCCGCCACCGCGACAATAAAAACTAGAACTTACTTCACTGCAATAACCTCCATTATCAGTAAACACAGTTTCTTGGCTTTGTATTAGAGCCTTACTTTTTTCATATTCATTTGGTTTCATACAATGTTCTGTGTCTGTCACAAAGCATACATATGATGTTGTAATTTTATTATCCACTACTTCATGTTTTAAATAATAATTTTTTTCTAACGTAGATGCTTCTGTAGTTACATCTATTTTCTCAATACTAGATCCAATTTCCAATACATCTGTAGTCCATCTATACAATGTTCCAGTAAATAGATCAGGATCTGGTATATCTGATTCATTTCCTGTTAATTGAGCATAATTTAAAGTTATAGAAAGTTCTGATGAGATTGGGGCTTCTACTTTTGTTTC
>CAOJZV010000011.1 GCA_948466255.1 uncultured Bacillota bacterium
AGGCATATAGTGAAGCATCAGATAATTCAACGATATATATAATGGATGATATAACACAAACAGAGACATTAAATTTAAATGAAAACAAAAATATAACAATAACTAGTCATGGAGTTAATCACAGTATTATAAGAGGTAATAGTTTAACAAGCTATGTGATAGATGCAGAAGCGGGAACTGTTAATTTAGAAAACATAACTATAGATGGAAATAATGTTGAAGCACAGGCCGCAATGATTAGGGTTAAAAGTATAGCAAATATAGATAATAATACTTTAATAACTAAAGCAAATAATGTAAATGATTTCGGTGGAGCTATTATTGTTGACGGCGGAACATTAACAATGAATGATGGAGAAATATCTTATAATAAATGTTATAGCGCTGATGGCTCTGGCCGTGGTGGAGGTATATATATAGCTGTGAATTCTAAGCTTACTTTAAATAATGGTAGAATTTTGAACAATATTTCCTATTATGGAGGGGGTATTATGAATAGTGGTTTTCTTACTATTGAAAATGCAAAAATCTATAAAAATAGTGCATATCTTGGCGGTGGAATTAAAGGTGACTCTAATTCTAAGATAATAGTAAACGGAGGAGAAATTTATGAAAATGAATCAGAAGGATCTGGTGGAGGTATTGAAGCATATGCTAACACAGGGACTGAATCATCTTTAAATATTAATGGAGGCATTATCAGAAATAATAAATCTCATAACGGAGGAGGGGTTTTTGTTTCTACAAATACAGATGGAAATTTTACATTTTCGTTTAATGGTGGTGTAATATCAAATAATAATGCATCTAATAAAGGGGGAGGAATTTATATTGCTGGGTCTAATTCTAACGCTAATAGATATCCAATTTTAACTGTTTCCAACAATGCTTTAATTGATGGAAATGAAGCCATCAACGGAGGAGGTATATTTACGGGTTTATATTCTAAACTAATTATCCAAGGAGGCACTATATCAAATAATAGAGTTTCTATGACCACTGGTGGTGGTGGAGGAATACATGTAAGCCATAACAGCGCATTTACAATGACCGGGGGAGAAATAATTAAAAATTCGGGATGGCATGGATATGCGGTAATGATAGCTAATAATAGTTCATTTATCATGAGTGGTGGTTCAATTGCAAATAATACTGGAGTAAGTGGAGCTGTTGCTACATGGAATGACTATATTGGTAATGTATGCCAAATTACACTAGATGGTGGAATAATAAAAAATAATAGTTCAACAGGGCAAGAATATGGTGGCCTAGGTATTTGGCAAGGGAAAGGGAAAAGTACATACACCTATAAATCAGGAATAGTATGCGGTAATACTCCGTCTAGTTCATATGAAACACATACAACATGTCCTAGTTAAAACCTATCGATTGATAGGTTTTTATATAATCGGCATCACTTATTTAGTAACAATAATAGATACTTCGGTATCTTTTTTTGTATCGTTTTGTCGTAATCTTTTTTTCTACAATTTATTTGTTTTTTTATACATATAATGTAGTTAAAAAGAGGTGAAATAATGAAAAGGGTAAAAACTAGAAAGAAAAGGAAATTTAAATTTAGGATACTTGGGTATGCTTTTTTAGTCTTTTTAGGGTATCAAGTTTCTTTTAATGTTATTATGAATATTAAACTTGCGAATACTAATGAAGATTTTATAAAAGGTTTGCTTGCTGATTCTAATTATCATATGCTTTATGAGAAGAAGGCTAATAATTTATTAAATAAAGCTTTTTCATATTTTTTTGATATTAATAGTCCAGTTAGTATTTTAGAAAACACCTTTCATTATAAGGCCAATGATACAGGGACTAATGGTTATGTAAGTAATCCTAAAAAGGATAAGGCAGTTTCAAAAGAACAAAAGGATCCGCTTGTTTATATTTATAATTCTCATCAAGGGGAACAATATCAAGGGAAAGCTTTAGAACCTTATAATATTACACCGGGTGTAATGATGGCATCTTATATTTTTCAGGATAAATTAGAAAAATTAGATATTAGTACAATCGTTATGGAAGATAATTTAATTGATTATATGAATTTAAATAATATGAAACATGCCCAAAGTTATAAAGCTAGTAGAGTATTTGCCTCTAAAACGATTAATGAAAACCCTAGTTTAAAATTAATTATTGATTTACATAGGGATAGTATTCCTAAAGAAAAATCTACTGTAATTATTAACAATAAATCACTTGCCAAAATATCTTTTGTTATAGGTAACGAACACGATAATTATGAACAAAATTTAGAAATAACTAACAAATTAAATGAAATGATTAAAGAAAAATATCCGACTTTAACTAGAGGCGTTTTGATTAAAGGTGGGAAAGGTAATAATGGAATTTATAACCAGGATTTAAGCCCAAAAGTAACTTGTATAGAAATCGGTAGTGATTCTAATACGATTGATGAAGTTTTAAATACAATTGAACTACTTACCCCAATTATTGCGGAGTTTGTCCATGAAGCGTGATACTTTAAAAAAGATATTTAGATTTTGTTTATTAACTTTGTTTGTAACTTTTATGGCTCTTTATATTTCACAAAGTACAGGGTATGTAGAATATGAAAATCGTAAACAAGTTGCTTTGACTGAAAGCCAGATTAAAAAGTTTGAATCTGATGTGGCAGCAGGTAAAAAAGTGGATGTTGAAAACTATTTAAAAACTAATGAAAAGAACTATCAAAACGGTATTTCTAAAATGGGTCTTAAAATTTCTAATGTAACTAAAAGTGGAGTTGAAAAAGTTGTAGAAACGAGTTTTAAATTTTTAGCTAAACTTGCGGAGTAATCTTTTATTAAAATATGAAATGTGGTATTATGGGTGTAGGTGATTTTATGAATGATTTAATTATTGGAAGCCATGTTTCATATAATGGTACTGAGGGATTAGTGGGCAGTGTTTTAGAAGCTTTAAGTTATGGTGAAAATACTTTTATGTTTTATACAGGAGCTCCTCAAAATACAATTAGGAGCTCTATTGATATGGAACTTACAGATCTTGCTCATAAAACGATGGAAGAACAGGGTATTGATATTAAAAATGTTATTGTTCATGCCCCTTATATTATTAATTTAGCTAATGATAAAGATGAGGATAAATTTAATTTTAGTGTGAACTTTTTAAAACAAGAACTTAAAAGAACCGAGATGCTTGGCATTAATAAAGTTGTTTTACATCCTGGAAGTCATGTAGGCCTTGGTACTGAAAAGGGAATAGAAAATATTACAAGGGCTTTGAATATGGTTTTAGATAGTGAAGATGGCCCGGTTATTCTTTTAGAAACTATGGCTGGTAAAGGAACTGAAGTAGGAATTACTTTTGAAGAAATTAGTGAAATTATTGAAGATGTTAAATATAAAAATAGAGTTATGGTTTGTATGGATACTTGTCATATGTCTGATGCTGGATATGATTTATCTGATTTTGATAAGATTTTAGATGAATTTGATAGTGTGATTGGTTTATCTAAAATTGGATGTATTCATATTAATGACAGTAAAAACGTCTTAGGTTCACATAAGGATCGCCATGAAAATATCGGATTTGGTGAAATTGGTTTTGATAATTTAATTAAGATAATTTATCATGATAAATTAAAAGAAGTTCCTAAAATTTTAGAAACTCCTTATGTATCTATGGATGGAGGAAAAGATAGAACTTATCCACCATACAAACAAGAAATAGAAATGATTCGAAATAAAAAATTTGATGAAAATTTAATTAATGAAATAAGAGAAGATTATAAATAACCTTGATATTTTTCTTTATATTCATTATATAGATTGGTAACTTTTTCAAAGTTTTCGTTTGTTAAATTATTTTTTAGATATTCTTTTACTTTTTCGTCATTACCGTCTAATAAATCACGGTAATGATTTTTAGCAACATCTAAAAGAATATTTAATTCTTTTTCATTTAATTTTATATTGTTTTTTAGTGCGAAATCGTTTATATTATTTATGGTTAGTTTATTTACATACTGTCCGATTAAAGTATTCATAATTACCCCCTTATTTAAATATATGTAATTATGATAATTTTGTTATTAAAAGAGGTGCGAGATGAAGAAAAGAAGGAAAGAGGAGAAGATTAAGTCACTTGTTAAAGGGCCTTTATTTAAAAGACATAAACCTTTACATTATTCTTCTGGTTATAGAGTTAATAAAGATATAAAAAAAGAAATTGAGAAAAGATATAATATTTTAACTACTATTATTGTGGTAGCAGTTATTATTTTACTTGGCGCTTTATTTGTGGTTCAAGTAGTTAATAATGAACATTACAAGGAAGAAATAAAAACACTTACACAAAAAGTAGTTGATGGTCCAAGCGCACCTAGAGGAAGAATTTATGATAGAAATGGAAAAATAATTGTTGATAATAAAGCTAATAAAGTTATTTATTATCAAAAGCCTTCTAATGTGACAACTAAAGACGAAATGGAAGTTGCTTATAAACTTGCGAATATGATTTCGGTTGATTATTCTAAATTATCTGATTATAATTTTAAAATGTTTTGGCTTAAAAATAATAAAGAAAAAGGTAAAGAAAAGATAACTGATGAAGAGTGGGATTTACTTGAAAAAAGAAAAATAGATTCTGATAAAATTCAGGAATTAAAAATGGAAAGAATTACAGATGAAGATTTATCTATTTATGATGAACATGATAAAAAAGCAGCTTATATTTATACACTTATGAATACAGGGTATTCTTATGAGGAAAAGGATATTAAAAATGTCGATGTGACTGATACGGAATATGCTTTAGTTGGTGAAAATATAAGTACTTTAAAAGGAGTAAATACGAAACTTGATTGGGAAAGAGTATATCCTAATGGGGATGTATTTAAATCAATGATTGGGGCGGTTTCTTCTAGTAAGTCTGGAATTCCCGCAGAGCTTAAAGATTATTATTTGAAAAAGGGTTACAGTTTAAATGACCGTGTTGGAACAAGTTATTTAGAGTATCAATATGAGGATGTTTTAAAAGGCACAAAAAATAAATATCAAGTTACTTCTGATGGTTCATATAAATTAATAGAAGAGGGTTCAAGAGGTAATGACATTGTTTTATCTATTGATATTGACTTACAAAAAGCGGTTGAAGATATTTTAATTGAAGAAGTTACAAGGACCAAGAAAGAGGCTAATACAGAGTATTATAATCGTTCATTTGTAATTATTTCAGATCCTAATACAGGTGAAATTTTAGCGATGGCCGGTAAACAAATCAAAGAAGAAAATGGTGAAAGTAAAATATATGATTATACACCTGGAGTTTTAACTTCGCCTGTAGTTATGGGGTCAGTTGTTAAGGGAGCAAGTCAGATTGTCGGTTATAATACTGGTGCTTTAAAAATTGGTGAATATCGTCAAGATACATGCGTTAAAATTGCAGCTACTCCTGAAAAATGTTCATGGAAACAATTAGGTAGAATTAATGATATTACGGCTCTTGCTCAATCTTCTAATACTTATCAGTTTTATACAGCTATTAAAGTTGGTAAGGGTAATTATAAATATAATAAACCTTTAACTGTTGATAAAAGTGCATTTGATATTTATCGTGATACTTTTAAACAATTTGGTTTAGGAGTTAAAACTGGTATTGATTTACCTGTTGAAAGTTTAGGTTATAAAGGCTCTAAAACTGGTGCAGGATTTTTATTAGATTTTTCGATTGGACAATATGATACTTATACACCTATTCAGCTTGTACAATATATTGGAACGATTGCTAATGGTGGTAAGAGAATGAAACCTTATTTATATAAAGGTTTATATAAAGATGGAAAAATAGTGGATGAAACTGAGCCGAATGAATTAAATAAGGTTAGTACTAAACCAGAATATATGGACAGAGTACATCAAGGTTTTGAGGCTGTGCTTAAGTATGGAACAGGTGCTGGTTATATTGATATGACCTATAAGCCTGCTGGTAAAACTGGTACAAGTCAAAGTTTTATTGATACTGATAATGATGGGGTTGTTGATAAAGAAACTATTACGACTACATTTGCGGCATATGCTCCAAGTGATAATCCAAAAGTTACTTTCACCGTTATTTCACCTGATGTTTCAAGGAGTGATGGTAGAAGTTCTTATCAGTCTGGTATTAATAGGAGAATTGCTCAGGCAATTTCAAAAAAATACTTTGAAATTTACAAATAATTTGTTATAATGTAAATAGACATGTAAAAAAGGAGGGATATTATGGCAAAAAAAGGAGAAGCAAGAGAAAATATCACACTTGTTTGTACTGTTTGTAAAGAAGAAAATTATCGTGTAGAAAAAAATAAAAGAAACACTCCAGAACGTTTAGAGTTAAAAAAACATTGTCCAAAATGTAACAAAACTACTTTACATAAAGAAAAAAAATAATAGGAGGGTTTTATGATTAATATAAACGATATTAAAAATGGAATGACAGTTATTGTTGATGGCAATATCTGCCAAATAGTTGAATTTATGCACGTTAAGCCAGGTAAGGGCCCTGCTTTTGTAAGAATTAAACTTAAGAATTTAAGAACTGGGTCAACTGTTGAACAAACATTTAATACTAATATTAAGCTAGAAAAAGCTAACATTAATAAAACTTCAATGCAATTTTTATATGAAAATGGCGGAAAATATAATTTTATGGATATGGAATCATATGAACAAATTGAACTTGATAAAGATAGTTTAGGTGATGATTCTAAATTCTTAAAAGAAGGTATTAATGTAGATATTTCATTTTATGGTAGTGAAGTTTTAGGACTTTCTTTACCAGATAAAATTGAATACGTTGTTGAATCAACTGAACCAGCAGTAAAAGGTAATACTGCAACTAATGCGACTAAAGAGGCTGTTTTAGAAAATGGACTTTCTATTAAAGTCCCATTATTCATCAATGAAGGTGAAACAGTTATTGTTTCAACTAAAGATGGGAAATATGACTCTAGAGCATAAATAAAAGAATTAAAAGAATAAAAAGAGGTGGGAATATGTTGGAAAAGGATAGATTTTTAGAGATTAAAAAATTAGCTCAAGATATCAGAAGGGAAAATGAAGGTTTATTTAAGGCATTTAAAATGGAATCCCCAGAAGATGCTATTAAAGAAAAGGAAGAATTCATAGAAACTATTATTGATAATCTTGAAGGTAATTTTAGTGAAGGCGAAAATGGAAAAGAAGAAAAACAAATTTTTCGTGCTAATATTTTAATCCCTGATGATGAAGAATTTTTAGATACATATTCAAGAGACAAAAATATTCGTAATTTAATGAATACTTATAGCGTTAGTATTGAAGATGTAATGAGTAAAATTACTGAACTAAATATTTATGCTGATTATATAGCTTCGGCAAAGACAAAACAGCCAGAATATACACAGGCTACGGAATATAC
Organism: uncultured Bacillota bacterium; assembly: GCA_948466255.1. GTDB lineage: Bacteria > Bacillota_I > Bacilli_A > RF39 > UBA660 > Coprosoma. Next base: position 7,423 of record CAOJZV010000011.1, read on the forward strand.
ATCACCTGTATATTCACAGCCTAAAGAATCTGTCAGGGAAGAAGCAAATGATGATTTTGTTGATACTATGATGAATTTATCAACAAGTGATGCAGCAAGTTTATTAGATGAAATTGAAAACTTATCTAATGTTATGGCTGAGTTCAATATTTCTGATAATTCTGATAATTTTAATAGTAGTATTTCTAATTCTGCTGTTACTCCAGAAGAACCAAGATTTAATGATGTTAAAATTCCTACAGATATTGATTTAGATAAAAATATTGATTTAGAAAATGAAATTCATTTAGGTAAAGAACTTAATACCAAAGAAAATTTAGATTATTCAAGTGATATGTCTATTGATGATATTAGTGAGGCTGTAGACGGATTTGTTGATGATTATAATAGTATTCAGGTTGATTTGGATAAATTAAAGCAAGAGCTTAGAACTGCTAGTGAAGTAACTGAAGAACAAAAAAATCAAATAAGATCACTTAGAGAAGAGGCTTATTCTTTAAGAAAAAATAATTTAGAAAGTGTTAAATCTTTAAAAGAAGCTCGTAAAGAAAACGAAGTGTTGGAAAATGAAAATTCCGAATTAAAAAGACAAGTGGCAGTTTTAGAAGAACAAATTAAACGTGCCTCTGCTTTACTTAAGAAAATATATAACAGTATTCCTAGAAGATAAGTATCATAATTGATACTTTTTTATATATAAAGAAAGTTGGTTTTTGGAGAATATTATCATTAAACATTATAAATTTGTATATTCCTTCACATTTTGCATATTTTTTCTTGACAAACATAGTATTAATATGTATAATCAATAAGGAAATGAAAAAAGGAAAGAAGAAGTATCCACTTCTCACCCGATTACTAGAGTAATGGGTAAATGCCAGAAGATAAAAAACTGACAGGTAAAGTGGATGCATCTTGCATTCACTTTTTTATGGAGGTGTCGAGATATCGCAGGTAAAAATAAAGATTTATTCGTTAATGAACAAATACGTGCTAAAGAAGTTATGGTGATTGGGCCAAATGGAGAGCAATTAGGAGTAAAACCAATTAAGGATGCTCTTACTTTGGCATCTTATGCTGGATTTGATTTAGTTCTAATGAATCCAAAAGGAACTCCACCAGTTTGTAAAATAATGGATTATAATCGATATAAATATGATCAAAAGAAAAAACAAAAAGAGAACATGAAAAGACAAAGAGAAGCTAATTTAGAAATGAAAGAGTATAGATTATCTGTATCTATTGATGTTCACGACTTTAATACTAGGGTTAATAATGCTACTAAGTATTTACAAAAGGGACATAAAGTTAAGGTAAGTGTACGCTTTAAAGGTAGAGAAATGGCACATACTCATCTTGGTAAAGATGTACTTTTACGTTTTGCTGAGGCGACAAAAGATTTTGCTACAATAGAAGCGCAGCCTAAATTAGATGGTCGTTTCATGACAATGATACTCGCACCAATTAAAGAAAAATAGGAGGAATTATTATGGCTAATAAGGTTAAAGCAAAAACTCATAAAGGACTATCAAAAGTAGTTAAAAAAAGAAAAGGTGGATCTTATAAATATCAACCTGCTAATAAAAACCATAAATTAACTCATAAAAGTAATGCTTCAAGAAGAAGAAGACATCACGATTCAGAAATGGCAAGTTCTGATTTAAAAAGAGTTAAAGATATTCTTAAATAATAATTAGAGGAGGAAATATAAATGACAAGAGTTAAAGGTGGTACAATTACTCGTGCCCGTCATAAAAAAGCTTTAAAACAAGCTAAAGGTTATTTTGGAAGTAAACATAGATTATATAAAACTGCAAAAGAACAAGTAAGACATTCTATGATGTATGCTTACAGAGATAGAAGACAAAGAAAAAGAGATTTTAGAAAATTATGGATTACAAGAATCAATGCTGCTTGTAGACAAAATGATATTAGTTATTCTAGATTCATTAATGGTTTGTCAAAGGCTGGTGTTGAAATTAACAGAAAAATGCTTTCTGAAATTGCAATTGACGATCCAAAAACATTTGCAGGCTTAGTAGAAACAGCTAAAAATGGTTTAGCTGGAAAAGTAGCTGCTCCAAAGACATCAGCTAAAGCTGAAGTTAAAGAAACAGCAAAAAAAGAAACTGCTAAGAAAGAAACAATAAAAAAAGAAGAATCTAAAGAAGATATTTCTAAATTAACAGTAGCTGAATTAAAAGCTATGGCTAAAGATAAAGGTGTAAAAGGATACACCACAATGAAAAAAGCTGAATTATTAGACGCACTTAAATAAGTGGGTCTTTTTTATATATAAGGAAAGTGATTTTTTACTCAGTGTTTTTTGTTAAAAATAGTGTTAGTGATTTTTACTCACTAACACTATTTATCTAAATTTTCTTCCAACTAATTGTTTTATTTTTTTATTTGTTTTTACTTCTATTGTATTAGAACTATTAAGTATATCTATAGCATCACCATCACAGTTTACAGGATAGATTGGAGTTTTATTTTCAAAAGTTAATTTTAAATAATCTGTTGTAAAAATTGAATCTTTTTTACTTCCCATACAACCTTCTTCTAAAACAAAAGTACTAGCTATTAAGCTTAAAAGTTCTTTTGGATTATGGACAATTGCGACATCAAATGTACCATTAGTCATATCTGCAAATGGATTGATTTTTAAATTAGCAAACGATTTAGCATTAAATATGGCAATAAATATAGCATCAGTATTTATTTCATTATTTTTAGTTTGGTAGGTAATGTTATATGGATTATTAACTATATTTTTATATAATTCTGGATTTTTGAAAAATTGACTGGCTCCATATCTTATATAACTAAATGTTCCAGCATCTTTTTTATCGTCGCTCTCATCAATTAAGTAAGTTACAGGTGCTAAAACACCCATAGCTCCTACATATGCAATTGCACGATCGTTTAAAGTAACAATATCGCGTTCTTCAATTATTCCATGTAATAATAATCTAGTTGCTATTTTAGGAAGGTATCTAGGTGTATTAGTGTTTGGCCCCATATCGTTGGTGGTTCCTGTTGGAATATGGCCATATAAAGCTTTTTGTTCATTTTTTAATCTATTAAAACCTTCATAAGCCTTATTTACTGTTCCATCTCCGCCCATTGATAAAATGATATCAAATTCTTCGTTTAAATCCTGCATAGAATCAATTAAAAAGTTTTGATGATCACTATTTATAGGTACTGGAATATATCCGCTATCTTTAATTTCTTGAACAACGGCATTAAAAACTTTTTCTTTACATCCAGATGAATTTTTATTATAAACTAATGCACATTTCTTCATGTAAATTTCCCCCTTAAACTTCATATATTATATACCAATTTTAAAAAAATGCAAATTTTTAAAATTTGATGTGATATAATTAAAATAGGGGAGGATGTTTATGTATAAAAATAAAAGAATCTTTGTATTAGGTATGGGTCGTAGTGGGATAGCAGTTAGTAAATTGCTTTGTAAGGACAATGATATTTTACTTACTGATATTAAATGCGATGATAATAAATTAATTAGTGAGTTAGAAAAGTTAGGAATTAGTGTAGCTATTACTGAAAATCAAGCAGAATTAATTAATGGAAATTTTGATTACTTAATTAAAAATCCTGGGGTGTTTCCTAATAATGATGTTGTAGTAAAAGCTAAAAAATTAGGTATTCCAGTAATTAATGAAATGGAAGTTGCTTATAATATGCTACCTGAAAATATTAAAATTATTGGTATTACTGGTTCAAATGGTAAAACCACCACAACACTTTTAACGTACGAGATACTTAAGATAGCAGGATTACCAGTACATATGGGTGGAAATATTGGTATTCCTTTGTGTGATTTAGTTAATGAAGTTAAAAGTGGTGATATTTTAGTTTTAGAAATTTCTAGTCATCAATTATTAGATTTTGACAAGTTTAAAACAGACATTAGTGTTTTAACTAATTTTAGCGAAGTGCATTTAGATATGTTTGGAACTTATGAAAATTATAAACAAAACAAATTAAGAATTTTTGATTTTCATGATGAATCTAATATTGCAATAATAAATTCTAATGATAAAGAGGTTTTAGAATATACTAAAAATATTCCTTCAAAGAAAATTTATTTTAATAGTGAAGTGGATGCAGATATATGTATTAAAAACGATGAAATTTATTATGATTCAAATAAAATTTGTGATTTAAATGATATTAGATTAAAAGGAAAACATAATTATGAAAATGTTATGTGTGCTATTTTAATAGCTAAACAATTCGGGGTTGATAACGAGGCTATTAAAGAGGCTTTAAATAATTTTGCAGGGGCCGAACATAGAATGGAATTTGTTAGAAGATTTAAAGATAGAGAATTTTATAATGATTCAAAAGCAACTAATAATACATCAACGATAACAGCTTTATCTTCATTTGAAACACCAGTAATCTTATTACTTGGTGGTTTAGATAGAGGATTACCTTTTGATGAGTTAGGTAAATATATGGATAATGTTAAAGCTGTAGTTTGTTATGGTGAAACGAAAGATAAAATTGAAGCATTTTGTGATAAAATAAATATACCAGTTACTAAAGTTGATAATTTAGAAGAAGCTACAAGGTATGCTTATAATATTTCTGAAAAAGGTGATACAATTTTATTAAGCCCTGCTTGTGCTAGTTGGGATCAATTTAAATCTTTTGAAGAGAGAGGTAAAAAGTTTAAAGAAATTATTAACAACTTACTATAATTTCTTTTTTTCTTGTCAAAATATATATTTTTAGGTTATAATGTCAATAGTAAATAGGAGTTGGTAGTATGACTAATTTGTATATTGACTTTGATGGGGTAATTGTCAATTCTATTGATGTTACTTATAAAATGGCTTCTGATTTAGGCATAGAAAGAAATGAAGAGAATTATTCTAAATTTTATCAAAATTTAGATTGGTGTGATGTTCTTAAAAAAAGTAAACCTATTAATGATAGTTGGAAGTGTCTTCAAAAAATAATTGATAGTGATAAATTTAATGTAGCTATTTTAACCCATGTTAATTCTCTTGCTGAAATAGAAGAAAAGGTTAAAATGATAAGGCGACATTTTAAAGATATTACAATAATTTCAGTACCCAAATCAATTTCTAAAACTAATATGCTTAAAGCTGAGGGGTCAGTTTTGGTAGATGATTTTGTAGGCAATTTAGATGAATGGAAAGCTGCGGGGGGATATGGAATTAGGTTTGATTTAGATATGGATGGAAAAGGTTATCCTGTTATTGATAGATTGGATGTTTTAGTTGATATGATTGATTAAGTAGATTTTTCTACTTTTTTTATTTGCAGATTTTTACACAATTTACCCTTAAAATTACTTGCCAAAACCAGGGGGGGGGGGGGGTATAATATATTTAAGATAAAGTAGGTGAAAAATATGAGAAGAAGAAGACGAAGAAAACAAAGAAAAATAATAATCATATCAAGCTTAACATTATTATTTATAATGACAGTAGGGTATGCAGCATTTCAAACAAATATAAGTATAACTGCTAAGGGAAATGTTAAATGGGATGAAGCATGTGTAAATGGTAATGAATGGACTTATGAATATAAAGATAATACAATTTACGATTTTTCCGCGCCTTGCTCAGGAACTTATAAATTAGAAACATGGGGAGCTCAAGGTGGAAGCGCTTTAACTTTAGAAGGTGGCTATGGTGGTTATTCAGTTGGAAATATTGACTTAAGAAGAAAACAACAATTATATATAGTTGTTGGTGGAAGAGGAGAATCATCTGGAGAGATGACATTAAACACAAATGAATTTACTATATTAAATGGCGGTTATAATGGTGGCGGAAAAGGAGCAAGAGGATATTGTAGCGGTAATTTGAGACATGCTACTAGTGGTGGTGGTGCAACTCATATTGCAACATCTTCAGGACTTTTATCTTCTTTTGAAAATAATAAAGAAAATGTTATTATTGTTGCTGGAGGTGGTGGCGGAGCTTATTGTTCTAGTTTGGATGGAAAAACAATTCGTTCAGGTGGTCCTAATGGAGTAGGAGGCTCTGCTGGAGGATATATCGGTAATAGTGCTCCTTGGAGTGGTAGCAGTGGTAATGGAATAAATTATATTGCTACTGGAGGAAATCAAGATGTTGGTGGGAATAGTGGTAGTAGTTATATAAATGATAATAGTGTTAGTGGTGGATTTGGACAGGGTGGTCAAATCAGCTCTGAAGGTGGCTGTAGTAATCCTGTTGGTGGGGGTAGTGGTTATTATGGCGGCGGCCTTAGTAGATATGCCCCTGCTGCTGGAGGATCTAGTTATATAAATAATCCAAATTTAAAAGAAAAGCATATGGTCTGTTATAATTGTACTACAAGTGATAATGAAGGGACTAAAACTATTACTACAACAAAAATAAGTGAAACGCCAGCCACAGATACCGCTAAAAAAGGTGATGGCTATGCCAAAATAACCTTATTATCGCATAATTAAAAAAGTTTAATTTTAGAATAAATGTTTAGTTTATTCTTTTATTTTCTTTAAAACTATATACAAAAAGCTTAAAAAAATGGTATAATGATAATTAGTTTGGAGTGTGATGCAATGTTAGTACTTGCTAAGGCTGTTATGGCTATAATGCTAGGATTTGTCACAACTGTTATTTTTGGCTATTTTGTAGTGAAGTGGCTTAGAAAAGAAAAAATTGGACAAAATGTAAGCAAAACTTTAGGTAAACGTCATGAATCTAAACAAGGGACTCCAACAATGGGTGGAATTATGTTTATTATTCCCATTGTGATTATCACAGTCCTCTTAATATTAACCGGTAAAATGCAATTTAGTCCTAACTTATTTATTGTTTTATTTGTCTTTATTGCATATGCTTTATTGGGATATATTGATGATTATTTGGTTGTAAAAAAACACAACAATAAAGGTTTATCCATTTTTGTTAAATTACTGATTCAACTAGTAATTGCCCTTGTATTCTTCTACATTTATTTAAGTAGTGGAAATGAACCAGTTTTAAACATTCATACGTTAGGTATTGAAATACATATGGGCTGGTTATATGGATTATTCTTATTGTTTGTGCTAGTGGGTAGTAGTAACGCTGTAAATATTACTGATGGATTAGATGGTCTTGCTGGAGGGCTTTCAGCGATTGCTTTCTTTGCATTTGGTATTATTTGTTGGGGATCAACCTGGACATCAGGTTATCAAGATTTGGCAATTTTCTGTTTTGTCACAGTAGGTGCTTTGGTTGGATTTTTAGTTTATAATGCTCATCCAGCAAAAGTATTTATGGGTGATACTGGATCACTAGCACTTGGCGCAGTTTTAGGTAGTGTAGCTATTATCACTAACCACGAAATTACACTTGGTGTAGTAGCAGGAGTATTTATTATTGAAACACTTAGTGTTATTATTCAATTAACCGCAATTAAAAAATTCAATAGAAAAGTGTTTTTGATGGCACCAATTCACCATCATTTTGAAAAATTAGGTTGGACTGAAAATGATATTGTTCGTTTGTTTTGGTCGATAGGTTTAATGCTTAGTATGGCGGCTATTGGATTTGGAGTATGGTTATAAAAATTAATTAAAGGAGGAATTATTTATGAGTAAAGTAAAAGAAATAGAAATTAAAATTGAAGGAAAAGAATGGGAAGAGGCATTAGATAAGGCTTTTGAAAAAGCTAATAAAAAAGTAAAAATCGATGGTTTTAGACCTGGTAAAGCCCCAAAAGATGTATTTGTAAAAAAATACGGAAAAGAAGTTTTATATCAAGATGCTGCTGATTTAGTAATTGAAAAAGCTTATATGCAAATGCTTGAAGAAAATAAAGATGTAGTTTCTGAATTAGTTGCTAAACCAGAAATTACTTTTAAAAATATTGATGATAAAGGAATTGAATTTAATTTTGTATTAACTTTAAGACCAGATGTTAAACTTGGTAAATACAAAGGTTTAAAAGTTGTAAAAGAAAAAGCTGAAGTAGCTAAAGATGAAATTAAAAGTGCTATTGAAAATATTCGTAATAGATATGCTGAAAACGTATTAAAAGAAGAAAAAATCGAAAATGGTGATATTGCTATTATTGATTTTGATGGTTCAGTAGATGGTGTACCATTTGATGGTGGTAAAGCTGAAAACTATGCTTTAACTATTGGTAGTGGTATGTTTATCCCAGGATTTGAGGAACAATTAATTGGCCTTAAAGCTGGAGATGAAAAAGATGTAGTAGTTACTTTCCCTAAAGATTATCATGCTGAAGATCTTAAAGGTAAGGAAGCTGTATTTAAAGTTAAAGTACATGAAGTTAAAGAAGTTAAAGTACCAGAACTTGATAAAGACTTTTTTGCTGATTTAGCAATGGAAGGTGTAGATTCAGTAGAAACTTTAGGAGCTGAAATTTCTAAAAATATTTTAGAACACAAAAACGCTGAAATTGAAAATAAATATATGGATGCTTTATTAGATGAAGCTGCTAAAAATGTTGAGGTTGAAATTCCAGAAGCTATGGTTAATGAAGAACTTGATCGTATGATTAAACAATATGGTGAAAGTTTACAAATGCAAGGAATCACTTTAGAACAATTTTATCAATTCACAAATTCTGATGAACAAGCTTTAAGAGATCAAATGACTGAAGAAGCTAAGAAAAGAATTACTTATAGACTTATGCTTGAGGAAATCGCTAAAGCAGAAAAAATTGAAATTTCTGATAAAGATGCTGAAAAACAAGCTAAGGAATATGCTGATAAATATGGCATGGATAAAGATGAATTCTTAAAATTATTTGGTGGCCTTGAAATGGTTAAATATGATTTACAAATGCGTAAGGCTATGGAAATTCTTAAAGGTGAAGAAAAATAGGATAAAAAATCCTATTTTTTTTACTAACTTTCTATTTTTGTGTGGTTTTTCCTTACAAATTTGGTATTTTTGCCTAAGGCAAATTTCCTTTTTTTGTGTATAAAAGTATTCCCAATTTGGGAAATTTGTCATTTGACTATTGGGTTGGATTAGTTTAAATTAGTTTCTCGTGGAAACATTGTAACCGCTATTGGTGTCTGCCTATTTATTTTGGGGGTTTTGGTCTCAAAATAGGAGGCTTGGTATTATGACAAAAAAAGATTTTTTAATCCTAGTATTGCTTGTAATTATCATTTTATTAGTTGCTCTTCTTTGGAAGAGTCTTAATTAATAGAGAAAGACACCCCGATAGGAGTGTCTTTCTCTAACCAAAAATTAGGGTAGACATTGATATGTTACAATGTTTCCTTTTTTTATGAGATTTCTCTCACTAATTAAAATATACCATATTTAATAAAAATATGCAATAAGTGAGTTAAAATATTGACTACCAAACAGTCGTTTGGTAAAATTAAATTACAGGCTAGGTGGTGATTTGATGTATGCAGAAGTATTAGTAGAAATAAAAGCTAAGGCTATTGATAAAACTTTTACTTATAAAATTCCTGATGGAATTAATTTAGAAGTAGGAGTTAGAGTTTTAGTACCTTTTGGTAAAAGAAGGTTAGAAGGTTTTGTTTTAAATATTACTAATGAAGGCAACTTTGATTATGAACTTAAAGAAATTGTTTCTGTTATTGATGATAAACCGGTTATTAATGAAGAGATGTTAAGACTAGGTGAGTATATTAGTAAAAAAACTTTATCACCGCTAATAACTGCATATCAAACAATGTTACCTAGAGCTTTGAAAGCTAAAAATGGATTTAGCGTTAATAAAAAATATATTAGTTATTTAGTTATAGATAAAGATGGCTTTGATTTAAAAACTATTAAACAAAAGGAAATTTATAATTTTGTAAAAGAAGGTAAAAAAGTTTTAAAACAGGAAGCTAATTTAATTTCAGCTTCAGCTACTAAGACTTTAATAAATAAAGGTTATCTTAAAGAAATAAAAGAAGAAATTTATCGTTTAGATGAGACCCTTGAAAAAGAAAAGATAGAATATGAACTTACTGATAATCAAAAGAAAGTTTTGGATAGGGTGGATTTTTCTTCTTTTAAACCTTATTTATTACATGGTGTTACTGGAAGCGGTAAAACTTTAGTTTATATTAAGATGATTGAGAAAGTTTTAAAAGAGGGTAAGGAAGCTATTTTATTAGTTCCTGAAATTAGTTTAACTCCGCAAATGGTTAGTATATTTAAAAAACAATTTGGTAAAGTTGTAGCTATCTTACATAGCTCACTTAGTAATGGCGAAAAGTATGATGAATGGCGTAAGATTGAAAATGGTGATGCGAAAGTTGTAGTTGGAGCTAGAAGTGCGATATTTGCTCCGTTTACTAATTTAGGAATTATTATTATTGATGAGGAACATTCTTCTACTTATAAACAAGATAATTTACCTAAATATAGTGCGATTGATGTAGCTATATGGAGAGGAAAAAATTATAATATTCCGGTTGTTTTAGGTAGTGCAACTCCAAGTATTGAAAGTTATACTAGAGCTATTACGGGTACTTATGAACTTTTAGAAATGCCTTTTAGAGTTAATCATAATTTACCTGATGTAACTTTAATTAATATGAAGGATGAATTTAAAAAAGGTAATAGGGTATTTTCTTCAGATTTTATTAATAAAATGAATGAAAGATTAGAAAAGGGTGAGCAAGTAATTGTTTTACTTAATCGCCGTGGTTTTTCAACGGTTATGACTTGTAAGGAATGTGGTTATACGCATAAATGTCCTAATTGTGATATCCCACTTACTTATCATAAAACTTCTAATAGTATGAAGTGTCATTATTGTGATTATCAGACTAGTAAATTATTAACTTGTCCAGAATGTCATAGTAAAAATATTAATTCTTTTGGTATGGGAACTGAAAAGTTAGAATCTTTAATTAATGAAACTTTTCCTTTAGCTAATGTTATAAGGATGGATGTAGATACAACTAGAAGAAAAGGGTCCCACGCGCGAATTATCAATGATTTCAAAGAGGGAAAATATAATGTTCTTTTAGGAACGCAAATGATTTCTAAAGGTTTAGATTTTTCTAATGTAACTTTAGTGGCGGTTGTAAATGGAGATAGTTCTTTAAATATTCCAGATTTTAGAAGTGCGGAAAGGACATTTCAATTATTAAATCAGGTGGCTGGTAGGGCAGGCCGCGGTGATAAAAAAGGCGAAGTTATTATTCAAGGATTTAATATGGATCATTACAGTATTGTTTGTGCAAGTAAACATGATTATAGTTCTTTTTATAAAGAAGAAATGAAAATTAGAAAAGCCTTAAAATATCCACCATATTATAATCTTTGTAGTATTAAAATAAGTGGCAAAAATTATGAAACAGTTATTTCTGAAGCCGATAAGATTTCTTCTTATTTAAGAAAAGAAATTAGTGATAATATTATTTTAGGACCTAGTGCGGCTAATATTCCTAAGATTAATAATATTTATTATGTAGGCATTATTATTAAGTTTAAACAGACTAAAGAAATTATTTCAGCTTTAAAATTTATTAATGATAAATATAAAACAAATAGCAAGGTTATGGTAGAAGTAGATTTAAATCCAATAAAATTATAGTTATTTATGCGGATATGTGGTAAAATGTAATATAGAGTAAAGATAGGAGGAAAAGTATGGATTTTGATAAGATTAACATAGTAAAAGAACCAACTATTATTTTCATGGGGACTCCTGATTTTAGTGTACCTGTTTTAGAAGGGTTAATTTCTAAATATAAAGTTAGAGCTATAGTAACGCAGCCTGATAAACCTGTGGGTAGAAAAGGTGAACTTAAACCAACTCCAATTAAAGAAGTAGCTATGGAATATAATATTTTATGTCTGCAGCCAGTTAAAATTAAAGATGCACTTCAAGAAATTAATGCTTTAGAACCAGATTTAATTGTTACTTGTGCATATGGTCAAATTTTACCTTTAGAACTATTATTAATTCCAAGATTAGGATGTATTAATGTTCATGCCTCATTACTACCTAAATTACGTGGAGGAGCTCCTATTCATAGGGCAATCATTGAAGGGCATTTTAAAACCGGAATTACAATTATGTATATGGCTGAAGGAATGGATTCAGGCGATATAATTAGTACGAAAGAAGTTATAATAGAAGAGGATGATACAGCTGCAAGCTTACATGATAAATTAAGCGTTGTTGGTCGTGATTTATTATTAGAAACAATGCCTAGTATTTTAGACGGTACTAATAGTAGAACTCCTCAAGATGAATCGGAGGCTACTTTTGCTTTTGTAATTAAAAGAGAAGATGAAAAATTAGATTTTTTGAAAACTAAAAGACAAATTGTTAATCAAGTACGTGGTTTAAATTCATGGCCTGGTGCTTACTGCGTGTTTGAAGATAAGGTTATGAAAGTATGGAAATGCAAGCGTGGTGAAAATATATTTGATGATAAATTTCCTGGTGAAATAACGGCTATATATGATGATGGATTTGGAGTAAAAGTAGGTAATGGTGAAGTTACCTTTACTGAAATTCAACTTGCTGGTAAAGGTAAAATGAAAGCTAGTGACTTTGTTAATGGTCATAAGGATTTAGTAGGGAAAATACTTAAGTAGGTGAAGTATGTTTAAAAAAATAAAAGAAAATGAAAAGTATCAGAAGTTTAAAGAACTTTGGGCTAATGAAAGAACACATTCAATTATTGTATTAGGACTTTGGTTAATATTTTTTGCAGTCTTAGTTTTATTTATTAGAACTACAGCTCCAACCCCAACTTCTAATGATACAATTAATGATGTTGTTGGTACTAATTTTGATAAAATGAGTAATTATAGTTTTAGTGCTAATTCAGATAATGTCCAAGTAAATGGTTTTGTTTATAATGATAATATGGAATTTATTTTAAATAATCAAAGGTATTATGTTGATAATGATGTTTATTTAATTAGCGGAGATAAAGCAGAAAAAAAAGATTTTGATTTAAGTTTTTTAAAAATAAATGCGAAGATGCTTGATAATTTATTAGGTGAACTTAAAGGAACTGAAAAAGATGGTTATACACAATACTTAGTTCCTCTTGATAGATTTATCAATTTATATGAAATTGATACTGAAGCAGATTTATCTAAAGCTATGAGTTATAATATACTTGTTAATGTTTATAAAAATAAAGATGATAGTATTAAAGGTGTTATTTTAGATTTAACCAATTATAGATTATTTAGATTTAATGATAATAAACCATTTGTGGTGACAATTTATTATTATAATATAAATAATGTTTCAGATTTTACAAAAGAATATGAAAAAATGGTGGGAGGTAAATAATGACTATTCAACTTGTAATATTTTTAATCGCTTTAATCGCAGTAATTTTCTTTTTTAAGAATTTTAATGCATGTGTATATTTTGTGGTAATTGTGGATATTTTCTTAAGAATTGTAGCTTATTTAAAATTACATTATTTAAAAAGTGATGCATTTAGTTTCTTTGGATATATTCCTTCAGATGTACCGGCTATTATTAATAGTTTTGATCTAGGAATGTTTAATGAGATCTTAATGCTTGTTTATGTAATTGTCTATATTATTTTTGAAGTATTAATGATTAGATTTTTTGTTAAAAGAAAATTTTAGAACCAGTAGGTTCTTTTTTACACCAATTTACATATTTTCCCCTTAAAACCACTTGCCAAAACCAGGGGGGGGGGGGGGTATAATAGAATTACAGATGTAATGGGCATTGAATAAAGTGTCATTATTCGTTATAACGGTATAAGAATAGAAGAGATCCATAATAATAATGGTAGGAGGAAGTAAAATGAGCCAAAATAAAAAGAACAATATAATAATAGGAAGTTTATGTGGAATACTTTTATTAATGGTAATAGGATATGCGGCATTTAGTAGCGTCCTAAAAATAAACGGGACAACAGGTATAAGTTCAGACTGGGATGTAAAAATAACAAATATTCAGGAAGGAATAAAGATAGGCTCGGCAGCAACAGTTTTAAAAGAAAATGGGGAAGCAGATATGTCATATGAAAACTTAAGTGCGACCTTTAAAACGAATTTAGCAAGCCCGGGAGATAGTATAGAATATATAATCACAGTAACCAATAACGGAACATTTGATGCGAAGTTAGATAGTATAACATTATCAGATCTAGATAATGAATATATAATATTTGAAACAAGTGGATTAAAGGAAAATGACACATTAGAGAAAAATACAAGTAAAACATTAACAGTAAAAGTAACATTTAAGGATGTAACAATAAATAAAATGAATCCGTCCACATCGAGTTTAACAGTAACCTTAGATTTTTCACAAGACGGTGGAAATGGAACAGTAACACCAACCCCACAATTAAAAACAGTATATGCATATCACACAGATATAAAAACAATAGGGACAAGCAAATTAACGGAATCAGAATATAAAACAAATTATACCGAATTAGAAACATATCAAACAGGTAGAGCATGGTTTTTAAAATATGATCTAGATGCGGCAGGAATAATCCAAAATGCATATGCGTGTATGAAATATGCATTTATAGATGAACCAGTATGTATGCAAGGAGGAAGTACTGACTATTATGCTTCAAATAAATCTATACTAGAAGGTTTACAAACAACATTCGTGGAAAATGCAGGCAGTTGTTCTTTGGGTGATTCCCCTTCGGATTGTTCTGTTGGTTATCTTCGTGTCCGTGCTAGTTCCACTGGCGGTGTGAACACGCGCGATACTAACACTAACATTAGTTGTGGTGTCAATTCTGAAGGCAATGTGAACTGTTATGCGTAAGCTTGCTTGAGCGACATCTTTAAATCTAAAATCTAATTTTACGAAACAAAATTTATCACTCGCAATACAAATTAACGATGAGAAAACTAGAAAATGTTAAAGATGAACTAGAAAACTTTTCTTTAATGTTAAAAACAGAAAAAGGTAGAGAACGTTTGTATCTATCTTTTTTTTTGTGTATGTGCTATACTAAAGTAGGTGATAATATGTATGCTTATATAAAAGGAACTGTTAAGGAAATAGATAGTAGCTATATTGTGGTTGATAATAATGGAATAGGATATTTAATCTATACAGCTAATCCTTATTCATTTAATATTGGTGAAGAATATACTATTTATTTATATCAATATGTTAGAGAAGATGAAATTAGTCTATATGGCTTTAAAACTTTAGATGAAAAAGATTTATTCTTAAAACTTATAAGTGTTAAAGGATTAGGCTGTAAAATGGCTTTACCTATGATTGCTTCTGGTTCTACTGAAGGGATTGTCGATGCGATTGAAAGAGAAAATATTTTATATTTAAAAAAATTCCCTAAAATTGGAGAGAAAGTTGCAAGACAAATTATTTTAGATTTAAAAGGTAAATTAGTACCTAAAGGTGAAGTTCAAACTAATAATTTTGATGAACTTACTGAGGCTTTAAAAAGTCTTGGTTATAAAGTATCTGACATTAATAAAATAACAAAAATGATTAATCCGGCTGATGATATTGAAGTTCAAATTAAAGAATCTTTAAAACTTTTGCTTAAATAGTAACTTTTAGTTATATAATAAATTGAAAAATATTTAAAATTATGTTATAATGTATTTGTCAAGGAAACTTGCATAAAATAAAAAAAGGATATGCCTGACTTTTGCACGGTTAGGTGTAATCCTTATTTGGTGTACACACTAATACTCTAGCTGAGCGTTAGTGTGCTTTTTCTTTAAAATAGAAATTTGTACATTAGTACAAATACTAAAATAAAGAGGAGTAATATAACAAAAGAAAGAAATTTTTCTCTCTTCGTCATACGCATCACCTCCTTTACATTTTCATGAAAAGGAGTGCACCTAACGCTGGTCAAACATACCCTATAATTATTATACTACAAGTTAATCGTGGCAACAAGAGAACAGTGACACTTTTAATAAAAAAATTTAATTTTATAGAACGTTTGTATCTATCTTTTGTTATATAAATATGTTATAATTAAATCGGTGATAATATGGCACATGTAATTAATACCTTTGGTTATTTAATGATAATTAGTGCAATGATATTAGTTGCTTATGCAATTATATATTTTTTAATATTTTTATCTGGTAAAATTTTAAAAAGAAAATTACTGAATAATACATTACTTAGAATTTTATATTTTGTGACTTCTTTACCATTTTTGTTTTGCGGATTATATACTGTAAGTTTAGTTTTTGTACTTGATTATACACCTTTTGTTAAAATATTAGTTTTCATATTTGGCTTATTTTTAATTATTTATTCTATCCGTAGAGCTGTTATTAAAATAAAAGATATTGAATATTTTGGGGGTATATAAACTCAATTATATTCAAAACATGAAATTATATAAAAATTATTGATTTGAAAGAATAATAAATTTAAGGAGGTAGATTATGGACGAGAGAATTGTAACTAATCATGAACTTAAAGAAGATACATTTGAAGGAACAATTAGACCTGATAGTATTGATGAATATATTGGACAAAGTGAGGTTAAAGAAAATTTAGATGTTTTTATTAAAGCGGCTAAAATGAGAGATGAATCTTTGGATCATGTTTTATTATATGGCCCTCCAGGACTTGGTAAGACTACTATGGCTTATATTATTGCAAATGAACTTGGAACTAATATTAAAATTACTAGTGGACCGGCTATTGAAAAAAGCGGAGATTTAGCTGCTGTTTTATCTACTTTGGAACCAGGAGATGTTTTATTTATTGATGAAATACACCGTATTCCAAGATATATTGAAGAAATTTTATATTCGGCAATGGAAGATTTTACTTTAGATATTATTGTTGGTGGAGATTCTTCTAGTCGTAATATTAGAATTGATCTTCCACCGTTTACTTTAGTTGGAGCAACTACACGTGCAGGAGATTTAACTGGGCCTTTGCGCGATAGATTTGGAATTACTTCTAAACTTAATTTTTATACTGAAGAAGAGCTTAAAGAAATTGTAATGCGTACTAGTAGGGTTTTAGATTGCTCGATAGATGAGAATGCAGCTATAGAACTTGCTAGAAGAAGTAGGGGAACGCCTAGGATCGCGAATAGATTATTTAAACGTGTTCGTGATTATGCTTTAGTTTTAGGTAGTGGAAATATTGACTTAAAGATTACTAAAATTGCTTTAGATAAACTTAAGGTAGATGCCTCTGGTTTAGATGAAACCGATTATAATTTGCTTAAATCTATTATTGAAAAGTTTAATGGTGGTCCAGTAGGTATTGATGCACTTGCATCTTCTATTGGTGAGGAAGTGACTACGATTGAGGATGTATATGAACCTTATTTGTTACAAAATGGTTTTTTAAAAAGAACAAGCCGTGGTAGAATAGTTACTGATAAGGCTTATGAACATTTAGGAATTCCTAATAAAACTAAACTTGGAGAGTGATATTATGAGTACAGAAGATTTTGATTTTAATCTGCCAGAAGAATTAATTGCTCAAACACCTTTAAAAAAACGTGATACATCCAGATTACTTGTTTTAGATAAAGAAACTGGTGAAATTAGCCATAAACATTTTACTGATATTTTAAATTACATGAAAAAAGGAGATGCTTTAGTTTTAAACGATACTAAAGTTATTCCAGCTAGACTATATGGAGTTAAAGAAGAAACTGGTGCGGTTATTGAAGTTTTAATGCTTAATGAAAAAGGGAATAATATTTGGCAGTGTTTAACAAAACCTGCTAAACGTATTAAAGAAGGTACTATTATATCTTTTGGTAATGGTAAATTAAAAGCTAAATGTGTAGGTGTTTTCGATGAAGGAATTCGTCATTTTGAATTAATTTATTCGGGGATCCTATATGAAATATTAGATGAGCTTGGAGAGATGCCACTTCCTCCTTATATTCATGAAAAGTTAGAAGACCAGGGACGTTATCAAACTGTTTATGCAAAAAATGTTGGTAGTGCAGCTGCACCTACAGCAGGACTTCATTTTACGCCTGAACTTTTAGAAAAAATTAAAGAAAAAGGTATTAATATTGCTTATGTGACTTTACATGTTGGTCTTGGAACTTTTAGACCTGTTTCAGTAAGTGATATTAAAGACCATAAAATGCACAGTGAATTTTATATTATGAGTAAAGAAACAGCTGATTTGCTTAATAAGACTAGAAAAAGTGGTCATAATATTATAAGCGTAGGAACAACTAGTACTAGAACTTTAGAAACCATTATGAATTTATATGGCGTTTTTAAAGAGGCAAGCGGTTTTACTGATATATTTATTTATCCGGGTTATGAATTTAAAGCTATAGATAAATTAATTACAAATTTTCATTTACCTAAATCAACTTTAGTAATGCTTGTAAGCGCACTTGCAGGCAAAGAAAATATATTAAACGCTTATAATGAGGCAATTAAAGAGAGATATAGATTTTTTTCTTTTGGTGATAGTATGTTTATTAAATAGAGTTTATTTTTAATCTCTATTTTTTAATTTTTTACTTTAAAATTTCTTGATTTAAAAATAACTAAATGATATACTTTTAGTAGAATAGATGACGGTATAGGAAGTAAGAAAAATTATAAAATTTATTAGTAATAACACCATAAGTGTTATGTTTTGTGAGGGGCAATTATGAGTGAAAAAGAAATTTTAGAAGAATTAAAAAGAATAACAGTTAAGCAGACTTTGTTATCAAAATTATGTGAAGAATTAGAAATAACTGAGCTTGAAGTATTAGGCTTAATTAGAAAGCTTCGTGAAGAAGGAGTAAATATTTTAGTACAAGAGCGTGATGATGGAATTTATATGTTTAATCATGGCGAAAGAGAATTGAGTGAAGAAAACAGTTATCAATTTTATACAAATGATGATCATGAATTTAAATTTGTTGCAATTTCGGATACAAGATTTGGGTCTAAATCACAACAGTTATCAATATTAAATGATATTTATACTAAAGCTTATGATTTGGGTTATCAAAATGTTATTTTATGTGGTAATATTTCTGAAGGTCTTTATCCTTTAAATAGTATATATCCTGACAGTAATTTTCTTGATGATACATTAAAACAAATTGATTATATTTCAGAATTTTATCCTTATGTTGAAGGGATGCAAACATTTTTTATAACCGGCGCAAAAGATGAAAAGCATTTAAAGGATAATAAAATAAATATTGGTAGCAGAATCAGTGATGTGAGAGATGATATGATTTATTTAGGCGAAAGCTCTTGTAATGTTTTAATAGATAAGGCTAACATGTTAGTTTTTAGTCCTAAATTATCTAAAACTTATACAATGTCTTATAGACTACAACAACAAGTTGATTCATTTAGAAGTGAGGACAAACCGAATATTTTACTTTATGGTGGATTATTACAAATGGAAAAGTTTACTTATCGTAATGTGGTTTGTATATCAGTGCCAAGTGTTTGTGCGACAACAAAAGAAATGAACGATAAAAGATATTCTAATACAATAGGTGCTTGGTATGTAACTGTTACAACTGATGGGCATGGGAAATTAAAGAAGGTAACCGCGCTTGACTCGGTTTATTACAAAACCAATAAGGATGATTATAAAAAACCAAAGGTGCTTAGAATAGGAAAATAAATAGGGGTATAGTAGTATGATGGATAAAAGAATTGATATAAATATGAAGTATGCTAATAAATTTTATAGATATATGAAAAATGATTCATCTATTGAAGAATTTATGGAAAAATTTCATGTCAGTTTTAATGAGTTAAAAGGTATATTAGAATTATGTAGAATGTACGGAAAAAATGTAGATGTTATAGAACAACAAGGGACATTGGTTTTTAAAAAATCATTACCTAAGAGTGTAATTTCCAAAAAGCCGGATCTAAACCAAAAAGATTTAATTTGTACGGAAATTTTGGTAGTATCAGATACCCACTTTGGAAATATACATCAACAACTTCATTTACTTAATAAGGTATATTTAGAGGCCTATAAAAGAGGAATTAAACTAGTTTTGCATTGTGGTGATTTAGTAGATGGTACTTATCCTAATAGGCCAGAGAATCCAAGACAACAATTTTTACACGGATTTGATGAGCAAGTGGGTTATGTGGTAGATATGTATCCAAAATTAAGAGGTATTACAACTAAATATATATTAGGTAGTCATGATGAAACCCATTATAAAAATGATCAGGCTACGGTTAGTGAATGGGTATCAAGATGTAGAAAAGATATGGCTTTTTTAGGGCAAGATCATGCAGTTATAGATTTAAATGGTGTTAAAATTTTCATGGATCATCCAGGTGGAGGCTCTGCACAATCTGTGTCATATAAACTCCAAAAACGTATTGAAATTTTAGAACCTGATTTTAAACCTAAAATAATGCTTATTGGCCATTATCATAAAAGTTACTCTTTTGTATATAGAAATGTTAGAGGAATAGAGGTACCTTGCTTTTGTGGGAAAACTCAATTTCAACAAAAACAGGGATTATCAAATATTATAGGAGCTTATTTTTTGACGATTTATTCTGATAAAAAAGGTAATATTCAATATTTTGAACCAGAAGAGGTTTTATTTAAACCTAATGATTTGTGGGATGAAGCCGATAAGGATAAAAATAAGGTAAAACAATTAGTTAGAAGATAAAAGTCATTTTGAAAATGGCTTTTTATTATTTGGTTAAATTGTGTTATACTAATATTTAAGAGGTGAGGTTATGGTTATTGTGGTTGCGGGACCAACAGGGGTTGGGAAAACTGATCTTAGTTTATATTTGGCTTCTAGATTAAATGGGGAAATTATAAATGCAGACAGTACACAAGTATATAAAGGCATGGATATTGCGACTAATAAAGTACAAGATACTATGGGTATTCCTCATCATTTATTTGATATTCTTGATATTAATAAGGACTATACTGTTTTTGATTTTCAGAAGGAGTCTAGGAAGCTTATTGATGATATTTTAGCTAGAGGTAAAACTCCTATTTTAGTAGGAGGAACTGGATTATATATAAAGGCTGCGTTATATGATTATAAATTTGATAAAAAAGAGGTTAATACTTATGAAGGAATTAGTAATGATGAACTTTATAAAAAATTATTAGAAGTAGATCCTGAAACTAATATACATTTAAATAATAGGGTACGTATTATTAGCGCACTTAATTATTATGAGGCTAATCATAAACCATATAGCGAAAAAGAAAAAAGTAGTAAACTTTTATATGATACTTTGTTTATTGGACTTACTACGGAAAGGGATATTTTATATTATAAAATCAATCAAAGAGTAGACAAAATGCTTATTGAGGGGTTAGAGGAAGAAGCTAGAGGGTTATACGATAGTGGAGTTAGATCAAAAGCGGTAATGACCCCAATTGGTTATAAAGAACTATTTGAATATTTCGAAGGAAATACCAGTATGGAGGCTGCTATAGAATTAATTAAACAAAGAAGTCGTCATTATGCTAAAAGACAGTATACTTGGTTTAATAATCAAATGGATTTAAAATGGTTTAAGACTAATTATGAAGATTTTAATAAAACTTGTGAAGAGGTTTTAGAGTATATAAAAAGTAATTCCTAAATGTGGAATTACTTTTTATGTAGTTTGTTGTATGTGTTAAACTGTTTCCAGTTCAAGCATATAATAACATAATTAATTTCTTTTGTCAACTGCAAGTTAATTGTTTTCGACGTAATATGCATAATATTCTTCTAGAGTTAAATTTTCATCATGCATTTTTTCAGCTGCATATTCTCCTACATAACGGTAGTGCCATGGTTCATATTGATAACCAGTAATATCTTCTTTATCTTTTGGGAATCTTAATATGAAACCATATTTATAAGCGTTATTTTGTAGCCATTTAAAAGCGTCAGTATTTTCAAAGCTATTATCTATTTGGTTTATATCAGAAACTAAGCCTGTTTGGTGTTCTGAAAATCCTGGTCTTGCTGAATAAGTATCAGCAGCCTTTTTTCCGTCTCTTTCTACGTATTTATCATATAAATTTACTTGATATGAATAACTACGATAACCTGATGCATTTTTAATAGTTATATTATCTAAAGTGGCAGCATCTGACATTTTCATAAAATGGTCGGCTGCCTCTTTACGCATTTTACTATTTATTCCAGTGTTATATTTTGCGGTTAAGGTAATTAAATCATCTGGTTCATAGTTTTCGGTTAAGTAATAATATTTATTTACAAGCATTAAATTATTATCTTTAATATTAGTTTTTTCAGTATCTTCATATTTTGTTTTATCTAAATTGGAGTTGACATCGGCAATAATTTTACTTAATTCTAAATCAGTATTTTCACCAGCATATTTTAAGTATCGGTCTAGATTGTTTTCAATATAATATTTTTCATTTTTAAGTTTTGCACTTAAAGAAGTGTCGGCAACTTTATTTACTTTAAGTTCTTTATTTTTTATTTCTTTTGTATTGTTTAAAAATATGAATAAAATGGATCCTGTTAATATAATTATAAATAAAAATATAATTATGGTTTTCTTTTTTCTTTTTTTCATGAAATTACTCCTTATCTAGATAATAGGCATAATATTCATCATAAGTTAAACCACTATTTTTTACTTTAGTAGCTAATTCTTTACCTAAGTAACGATAATGCCATGATTCATATGAATAACCAGTTATATCTTCTTTACCTTTAGGGTATCTTAAAATGAATCCATATTTGTGGGCATTATTTTGTAACCATTTAAAGGCATCGGTATTTTCAAAGTCTTTTCCTTTTGTATTATATGTAATTATATCTAATGCAAGACCCGTTTGGTGTTCAGAAAAGTCTGGTCTAGCAGCAATACCGTCAGCATATTCTTCATCATACCAGGTTTTATATTGGTCATAAGTTTCTTTTTGGATTTCATATGTACGATAACCAGAATTAATTATTATTGTTATATCATCTTTTTTTGCCGCATTGAACATTTTTTTGAAAGCCTCATAAGCATCTTTTTTTAACTGAATATTTCCGTAAGAATACCAGTTACTTACATCTACTATATTTTCTGGTTTGTATTTTTCTGGAAGAGAATAATATTTATTTACTAAAATAGCATTTTCTTTATCCATGTTAGTTTTTTCAGTATGTGTGTAATAATTGTAATTGCGTTTTACATTTACTTTTGTAACAACATCTTTGTAATTTATTTTATTACTTTTTTCTAATCTTTTATTAATCTCTTTTTTATATTTATCAAAGTTTTTCCATATAAAATATTTTTGTTTAGTAAGTGGGATTAAATGTTTATCATACTCATTATCTAAAGCTTTATTTAAAACTTTATCTTCGGCTTTTAAAAGGGTAGTTATTTCTTTTTCACTATATCCAATTTTACCAAGTTTATATTCAGTACTTGTAAAATGTTTGTATGTACAAATACCAACAATAATTAAAATTATTACTAAAATAATACCTATTAAAGCAAAAACTCTTTCTTTTCTAATATTTCTTTTTTTATATACCATATTGCATCCTCCATTCTCTATTTTCATTATATCATAGATTTGTTATTTTTGATTTATATATGAATGTATTTTAATAAATAAAAAGTTTTTTTCATTCGTAGATTTTTTACACATTTTCTTCTTAAAACTACTTGCCAAAACCAGGGGGGGGGGGGGGTATAATGTATTTATAATAGGCTAAGGTGATAAAATGAGAAGAAGAAAAAGAAGAAAGCAAAGGAAAATGATATTAATATCAAGTTTAACATTATTATTCATAATAACAGTCGGATATGCGGCATTTCAGACAAATATAAATATAACAGCTAAAGGAAATATCCTAGAAAAAGGAATAACTATAAGTGAGTTAAAAAATAAAGTAGTAACATCAGGAGACGGATTATATAAAGATACATATGAATCAGGAAGATATGTATATAAAGGTGCAAATCCAGATAATTATATAACCTTTAATAATGAACAATGTAGAATAATATCAATAGAAACAGATGGAACATTAAAAATAATGAAAAAGGATAGTATTAGTAGTATGGCTTGGAATTTAACTAAAGCTGATAATTGGGCGAGACCAGCTGATTTAAATACTTATTTAAATAGTACAACTGATGCAAACAGTTATTATAATAAATTAAGTAGTGATGCCAAAGGCTTAATCCAAAAACATATATGGGAAATAGGCCAAGTTGAAGTTTATAATACAGATTTAGCAGCACAAATTCAAGCTGAAAAGGGAACTACATGGAACGGGAATATAGGATTGATAAGCGTAAGCGACGCAATAAGAGCAAATACAAATATAGAACAATGTGGGACTATGAAATTACATTTTGATAATAAATTATTATGTAAAACTACAAATTATATAGTTCCAACATCGGGGTATTTATGGACTATTTCATCTCGTGCAAATATTGAAGGACATGTGTTTCGTGTTAATAGCGATGGTAATTTGAGTAGCAATGCTGGTAGTGATGATTATAGTGGGGTTGCACCTGTTTTATATTTGAAATCAAATATAACATTAACAGGACAAGGAACCGAAACAAATTCTTATAATATAAAAAAGTAATTTAGAAAAGAAAAATATTATTTTTTCTTTTTTTATAAAAGGGTGTACAAAGTTTAAAATAAATGTTAAAATTATAATGTGCATAATAGAAGGTGATTTAGTGAGATATTTAGGTCTAGATTTAGGAACTCGCACACTTGGTGTATCGATTTCTGATTTAACAAAACTAGTCGCAACAACTTATGGTGTAATTAGATTTTCAGATTCTGATTATGATAGCGCAATTAAAGATTTATCTTCTATTATTGAAAAAGAACCAATTGAGAAAATTGTTTTAGGATTACCTAAAAATATGAATAATACAGTTGGTGATAGAGCACTTACTACTTTAGAATTTAAAAATATGCTTGAAGAGGCATTTGAAATTCCAGTAGTAATGCAAGATGAAAGACTAACAACCAAAGAAGCTAGTAGTTATATGATTGATGCTGATATGTCGAGAAAGAAAAGGAAAAAGAAAATTGACAGTTTGGCAGCTAATATAATTTTACAAACATATTTGGATAAGGAAAGGAATGAGAAGTCATGGAAGGAAAAGAAGAATTAAAATTTAAAGCTGTAGATGCTGAAGGAAGACAAATTGATTGTGATACATTATTTATGTTTGAATCACCTGAAACTGAAAAAAATTATATAGTATATACTGATAATTCAATTGATGAAGAAGGAAATATTAGAGTATATGCTTCAATTTATAATCCAGAAGATTTAAAAATGAACGATGATGAAGATATGGCTGCTTTAGAATTAATCCCAATTGAAACTGAAAAAGAATGGAAGATTATTGAAACAATTCTTGAAGAGATGCAAAATCAAGTTGAGGAAGCAAATCAACAATAAATGACAGTTAAGAGACGTAAGTTTTCAATTAAGAAATTTGCACTATTTATAATAGTGCTTATTATTTTAGTAATAGTTGGTTTTTTAGGACTTTATAAATTAGAAACAGGTCCTGTTAGTAATAATACGCAGTCAGTAACAGTGACTGTTGATAAAGGTAGTAATTATTACACAATTGCCTCTATGCTTAAAGAAAAAAACTTAATCAAGTCAGAATTTTTCTATAAAATTTTCCTAAAATTTCATAAGCCATCAGATATAGATTTTGGAACTTATGAGCTTAATCAAGCGATGAGCGTAGCTGAAATTGTTGAAACGCTTAGTAATCAAGATAATATAAAAGATACAAGCGTTAAATTAACTTTTAGAGAGGGATTAAATGCTCGTCAGATGGCTAATATAATTGAAGACAAAACAGAAATAAAAGCTGAAGACTTTTTAGCTAAAATTTCTGATGAAAATTATATTAAATCATTGATGAATAAATATTGGTTTATTAGCAATGAAACATTAGATCCACAAATTTATTATGGTTTAGAGGGGTATTTATTTCCAGATACGTATATTTTCGAAAAAGATGAACTTAATTTGGATAATATTTTAACTAAAATATTGGATAATACTGATAAAAAATTAACGCCATTAAAAGCAAATATTGAAAAAAGTGGATATAATGTTCATGATATTTTAACTTTGGCTTCATTAACTGAATTAGAAGCAGTTACTGATAGTGATCGTGCGAAAGTGGCAGGGGTATTTTATAATCGTTTAAAAAACGGATGGTCTTTAGGAAGTGATGTTACAACTTATTATGCTGCTAAAAAAGCTATGAGTGAAAAATTAACTAAATCAGAGCTTAATGCATGTAATGGTTATAATACAAGATGTACTTCTATGAGAGGACTTCCTGTTGGGCCGATTGCTAACCCTAGTTTAAGTGCAATAAATGCAGTTATAAATCCTACTGATACAGATTGTTATTATTTTGTTGCAGATAGTGAGAAAAAAGTTTATTTCACTAGAAATGCTAATGAACATCAAAATATAATCAATAAGCTTAAAAAAGAGGGCAAATGGATAGGTTAGAAGAATATGCCAAAAAAAACAATATTCCCATTATGCAAAAAGATGGGATTTTGTTTTTAAAAGATTATATTGTAAAAAATAATGTTAAAAATATTTTAGAAATAGGATCAGCTATTGGTTATTCAGCTATCCAAATGGCTATAATAAATGATGATATAAATATAGTGACAATCGAGAGAGATGATATTAGATATAAGGAGGCAGTAAAAAATATTAATAATTTTAATCTTAATAAAAGAATTAATATTATTTTAGGTGATGCCTTAGATACCAAAATAGATGGTAAGTTTGATTTAATTTTTATAGATGCTGCTAAAGCACAATATATTAAATTTTTTGAAAAATATAAATTTAATTTAGCTGATAATGGAGTTATTATTTCTGATAATTTATCTTTCCATGGCTTAACTAATCCTGATGTAATAATAAAAAATCGTAATTTGCGTCAATTAGTTGGCAAAATAAATAAATATAAGGAATTCTTAGAAAACAATAAAGAATTTTCTACCGAATTTTTTGATGTAGGGGATGGTATTGCCGTAAGTAGAAGGAACTGAGGTTCCTTTTTTCTTTTATAAAATCATATAAAAAGAATATAATAAAAAAAACTATAATTGGATTTTAATCTTTTTGTTAAAAATGTAAAATTTTGTGATATACTTAATAATAGGAAGGAGTAAAAAAATGGATAATGCAAAATTAAAATCTTTAGCAAGAAAACGTTTACAAGGAAAATATTCTGTAGTTGTTCTTAGCTTATTGTTATTCATGGTGTTTGGGGGCTGCTGTTCATTTATCTCAAATGAGATTGATGCTCCATGGACTTCATCACTTTTAATGTTTATTATTGATTCATTATTAGTAATGGGATTTGTGGGAATTATTTTAAATATTTCTAGAGGAAAGAAAGTTTCGCTAGATGATTTATTTGCTAAAACTGAGTTATTTGGTAAATATATAGTAACTACATTCCTTTTAGGGATAGTTGGTTTCATTATTACATTATTAGGAACCTTAGCTTTTAAATCATTAATTATGGTGAGCTTATATCACGCTGAAATAAATTTATTTTTAGCTATTTTCTTAATTGTGTTTGGTTTATTCTTAACTATAGCTATTATTATGGTTGGAATATATCTTGCAATTACTTTTTCGCAAACATATTTTATTCTATATGATGAGCCTAAATTAGGTATTTTAAAAGTTATAGAAAAAAGTTTTGACATGATGGCAGATTATGTCTTAGAATATTTTGTATTAGCTTTAAGTTTTATCGGTTGGGCTATACTTGGAATATTCACATTTGGAATTTTATATTTCTGGTTGGTTCCTTATATGCTAGTAACATTTGCTATATTCTATGATAAGATAAAAGCAGTTTATGAAGGTACTACTGGAAATTTAGAAGAAAAAGATGAAACTAAAGTTGCTATTAGTAAAACTAAAACTGTAGCTGCAAAGACTTCAGTTAAAAAAGCAACCACAAAAACTCCAGTTAAAAAAGCTACTACTACCAAGAAGACAACAACTAAGAAACCAGCTACAAAGACTGCGGATAAATCAACAACAAAGAAAACAACAACAGCCAAGAAAACTAAATAATTTAATAAATAATTAAGACTTTAACTTTTGTTAAAGTTTTTTTGTACATTAATGTAAAAACCACTATTTTTACCACTATAAATACTTGCCAAACCAGGGGGGGGGGGGGTATAATGGAAATATAATAAAATATAGAGACCATACAATTGAA
>CAOJZV010000012.1 GCA_948466255.1 uncultured Bacillota bacterium
AGGATATGTATATGTAACAGTATTATATAAAGACTATGAAAACCAACAAACAGCACAAGCAAAAACAGCAAGTATGACAATAAAATTTGATTTTGAACAAGCAAGTGGAAGTGGTGGAATAATAATTGGGCCTTCTGAGGGCGATGAAACAGCATCAGATAAATTAATAAATACAGCAGTAACCTCAGGAGATGGATTATATGCAGATACATATGAACCAGGAAGATATATATATAAAGGAGCAAACCCAAATAACTATATAACATTTAATAACGAAACATGGAGAATAATATCAGTAGAAGTTGATGGATCACTTAAAATAATGAAAAAAGATAGTATAGGAAATAAAGTTTTTGATTCACCAGGTCATCGAGATGAGACTAGTAATGGAACTGGAGGAACATATTGTGCACAAGGTTTTTTTGGATGCAATGCATGGGCAACAAACAATAATTTTGTAAACGGAAGTTTTACAGGAACAGTATTAAAAGATGCGGAAATAAATACATATTTAAACAGTACAACTGATACAAACAGTTATTATAACAAATCATTAAGTAATGATGCTAAAGGATTAATACAAGAACATGCATGGTCAGTGGGTTCAGTACCATATGGTAATGCAGATTTAGCAGCTCAAATCATATCAGAAAATGGGATAGTATGGAATGGTAAAATAGGGCTAATGACTGTAAGTGAGGTTTTAAGGGCAAACACTAATATAACACAATGTGGTAATTTGAGTTTAAATGGTACCAATCAAGAAACATGTAAAACAACAAATTATATAATTTCATCAGCGCCATCTTCGGGGAAATTATGGACTATTTCACCTGACTCGACTGGTGCAACTGCCATGGTCATTGTCGAAAGTACAGGTAGGGTGGTTCCCTTCTATGCACAGTACAATTACGGCGTTTTACCTGCAGTTTATCTAATCCCTAACATTACTCTTGAAGGAGAAGGAACAAGTGATGTTCCATATACAATAACAACAGGATAAACAAAGGAAAAAATATAAATTCTTGGTAAGATAGTTTGAAAAGCGCTGGTACATAAAGTACGACCGTGCAGAATGATGATTTGGTTTTTTAAATAAATGTCATAAATAAAAAGTATTTTAAAAATACTTTTTTTTGTCTTTAAAACATGGTATAATTATATAGTATATACCGAGGTGGATTATGAAAAATAAATTAACAAAAATAGGACATCGAACTAAAGAATTTATTAAAAGGTTTGCAAAAGGGACAAAGAACTATTTCAAACATAATTATTTATTTATTACTTTTGTTCTTACTACATTTATAGAAGCTTGTATGCTTAGATTTTTTACAGTTAAAAACTTTACAGCTATTAGTCCATTACTTGCAGATTTTGCTGTAATTTTATTGGTAGGATCATTCGCATACTTCTTTAAATCTAAAAATAGATTTAAATATTTAATGACATGGTCAATAATATTTACATTAGTATGTGTTATAAATTCGGCTTATTATAGTAATTATGTATCATTTACTTCATTTTCGCTTCTTGCTACCTCAATGCAAATATTTGGAGTAGGAGATGCTTTAAATACAATTGTTGAAATAAAAGATTTTAGCTATATTTTAGGACCAGTTATTTTAATTTTAGTTAATAAAAGATATAGAAATACAAGTTATTATGATTATGCAAATACTAAAAACAAATCAAGAATTACTTTTTTAAAAACTTTATTAGTAAGTGCAATTTCATTAGGATTTTTTATGTCAACTGTAACTGGAACTGATATTAGTAGACTATATAAACAATGGAACCGTGAATATGTAGTTATGAAATTTGGTATATATGTATATCAAGCTAATGATTTAATTGCTAGTTTAAAACCACAAATAAGTCCATTATTTGGATATGACAAAGCTGCAAAAGAATTTAGAGAATATTATGAGGAATATCCATCAGAAAAATCAGATAATAAATATACAAATAAATATAAAGGTAAAAATGTAATTGTTATCCATGCTGAAAGTATTCAAAATTTCTTGTTAGATACTGAAATTAATGGTAAGCAATTAATGCCAAATCTAAAGAAATTATCAGAAGAAGGTTTGTATTTTTCAAATTTCTATGCTCAGGAAAGTGTTGGAACAAGTAGTGATAGCGAATTTACATTTAATACATCATTACTTCCTGCAAGTAATGGAACAGTATTTGTAAGTTATTGGGATAGGGAATATCTTTCAATTCCAAAATTATTAAATGAGAAAGATTATTATACATTTAGTATGCATGCTAATAAAGGTAATTTTTGGAACAGAGAAGTTATGCATAAACAATTAGGGTATGATAAGTTTTATAATTATAAGACCGATTATACAATAAATGATGAAGATGTAATTGGGTTAGGTCTAAATGATAAATCATTCTTTAAACAGTCAACTGAAAAAATAAGTAAAATAAATGAAAAAAACAAAAATTGGTATGGAGTATTATTAATGCTTACAAACCATACACCTTTTACTGGATTAGAGGATGCAACGGATATTGATTTGACATATAAATATACAAAAACAAACGAAGAGACTGGTGAACAAGAGGAAGTAATAAATGATTATTTAAAGGATACTACATTAGGTAATTATTTTACAACTGCTCATTATGCTGATGAAGCTTTAGGGGAATTTGTAAACGAGTTAGATGAAGCAGGTCTTTTAGATAATACAATATTAGTTATCTATGGTGATCATGATGCTAAAATAAAACGTAGTGAATATAATCGTTATTACAACTATGATCCTGAAACAGATTCAAAATTAGATGAAGAAGATCCAAATTACAAAGAATTTACAAAATATGATTATGAAATAAATCGTAGTGTTCCATTTATTATTTGGACAAAAGATAATCAGGAGAAAAAGAAAATTGATAAAGTTATGGGAATGTATGATATTCTTCCTACATTAGGGAATATGCTTGGAATTTACAGCCCATATGCTTTAGGTCATGATATATTTAGTATCGATGAGAATTTTGTAGTGTTCCCTAATGGAAATTGGATTACAAACAAAATGTATTATGACAGTCAAAGCGATGAAGGTATTTTATTAGATCAAAATGCTGTTATAAGCTCAGATTATATAGAAAAATATAGAGATAGAGCTGAAAAAGAAGTACAAGTATCAAATGATATTATTGTTCATGATTTAATTAAAAAGACAAAAGAAAGTAAAGATGTATTAAAGGAGAATAAAAATGGCTAAAAGAAGAATTAGTAAAAAGAAAATAACATTATTTGTAGTGATATTAGCTTTAATTATTGCTGCAGTTTGTGTATCTATCTATGTTGTAAATAAAGGAAAAGATGATAATACAATAAAAGTAGAAAGTGAAGATACTATAGAAGGTTATGATTATACCTTAGATAGTAATGAAACTAAATATTATAAAAATCTATTTAAAGAATTGAAAGAAGTATTAGAGGCTGATGATGTGGATCAAGATAAATATGCTGAATTAGTAGTAAAACTTTTTGTAACTGATTTTTATAATTTAGATAATAAAATAAATAAAAATGATGTTGGTGGGACCCAATTTGTTTATAAAGATTTTAGAGGCGATTTTGAAAAACTTGCTGCAAATTCAATGTATAAAAGTGTTGAAAGCAATTTAGATAATAAACGTAAACAAGAACTACCTGAAGTAGTAAAAGTATCAGTTCAGAAGGTAGAGGGACAACCATTTACATATGGTAATAATACTGATGATGAAGCTTATACGATTAATTTTGATATTGAATATAAAGATGATTTAGGTTATCAAACTTCAGGTACAATTACTTTAATTCATAACGATAAAAAGCTAGAAGTGGCTGCATTAGAGGAAACTAGTATAAACTAGTTTCTTTTTATTGAAAAAATAAAAAATTTTAGTTATAATTAAATTAGAGAATAAAGGAGACGATAAATATGAATAGAAAGAGAATGGTCGCAATTATTGTAGTGGTTTTAATATTATTAACAGCTATAATGACATTAGTTACCTATAATAAATTTAAAAATGAAGATGTTAAAGATGTAGGTATAACTAAAGATGAAAAGGTTAATGGTTTAAATTTTACTGATACAACTTTTAAAGAAAAAGAAAGCCAGTATGTTTTACAAATGAATGTTACAAATCCGTCGAAAAAGGAAATTGATTTAAAAGAAGTAGATATTGTTTTAAAAGACAAAGATGGTAAAGAAATTGCAACTTTATTAGGATACATTGGTGAACCAATGAAAGCTAACGAAATTAGAACTATGACAATTAATGCAGCAATGGATTTATCAAAAGTAAAATCAAAGACAATTAAAGTGAAGAAATAAAGGACATATGTCCTTTTTATTTTTCTAAACTTAAGGCTGTATGTAAAACTTTACACATTTTCACCTTAAAACCACTTGTCAAAATCAGGGGGGGGGGGGGGGTATAATATAATTATAATAAATAAAGGTGAAAAGAATGAGAAGAAGAAAAAGAAGAAAGCAAAGGAAAATGATATTAATATCAAGTTTAACATTATTATTCATAATAACAGTCGGATATGCGGCATTTCAGACAAATATAAATATAACAGCTAAAGGAAATATCCTAGAAAAAGGAATAACAATAAATGAATTAAAAAATAAAGTAACAACATCAGGAGATGGCTTATATGTGAATACATATGAAGAAGGAAGATATGTCTACAAAGGAGCAAATCCAGATAACTATATAACCTTTAATAATGAAACATGGAGGATTATCGCTATAGAATCTGACAATACTTTAAAAATTATTAAAAAGGATAACATAGGGGCGTTAGCTTGGGATTCAGACGGAGATACCGATTGGGCAAAGCCTGCCACATTAAATACTTATTTAAATGAAACATTTTATAACAAAATAAACGATAAAGATAGAAGTTTAATTGTTGAACATGATTTTGGGATAGGACCTGTATCTGTTAGTGATTCAAATATGATAAAACATCTCGAATCAGAAAATAGTATAAAATGGAATGGTCATATAGGACTTATGAGTGCAAGTGAAATAATAATGGCTAACTCAAATATAGAACAATGCGGAAATTTTAAAATAAATTATGATAATAGGGAGGTATGTAAAATTACCAATTATATGATTCCAAAATCAGGATTATTTTGGACTATCACTCTTAATAATGATTCCTCATTTCCTGTTTTAGGTATTACTAATGCTGGGTATCCAAGTGGAGTTGGGACTACTACTGCTACTTTTAATATTTTACCAGTAATATATATTAATTCTGATATAACTTTATCCGGTGAAGGAACAGAAATAAATCCATATAAAATATTAACAAATAAATAATTTAATTATATTTTGACAAAAAATGTAAAAAGTATAAGCTATCATATAAGTGGTGATAACATGAAAGATATAAGATACTTTCACATTTATAAAAACTCTGATATAGAGTTTTTTTCTTACATAATTCTTTAGTAAAACCCATAAAATTATATGGGTGATATAATGCTTAAAGATTTACGCAATTACATATTAGAGGATGACTTTAAAATAATATATCTAAAAGGTAAATTAGATATTGTTAATTATGGAAGCATTGATCACTTTGATACAGATAAAATAATGGTTAGATATAGTGGGGGAGTAGTAACTATAAAAGGTGAAGATTTAACTATCTCAAAACTCCTAAATGATGAAATATTAATATCTGGATTAATTAAAAATATTGAAATAAAATGATCAATAAATTTAAAAGTAGAATTTCCTTAAAAATAAAGGGAAGAAATGTAAATCGTTTCATCAAAAAATTAACCACAAAAAAAATCAATATTTTATCTCTTAATCAAATAAATAGAAATGAAGTAAAAATACTTATATATAAAGAAGATTATGAGGAAGTATTAAAAGTAAAAAGTATTTATGAAGTTTTAGAAGAAGATACATTTGGTTATATAAAAATAAAAAAATTAATCAAATTAAATACCCATCTAATTATCAGTATTTTAATAGGTATTACAATCTTTATTTTGCTTACAAATATAGTATTTGATATTGAAGTAGTTCATTCAAATAAAGAACTTCGTAATTTAATAAAAGAAGAATTAAAAGAAAATGGTATAAGTAAATATACTTTAAAAAAATCATATAAAAAATTAAATAAAATAAAAGAAAAAATATTAAATAACCACCCAGATGAAATAGAGTGGTTAGAAATAGAAACTAAAGGAACAAAATATATAGTTAGGGTAGAAGATAGAGAAATAATAAAAAATAAAGAAGATAATATGCCTAGAAGCGTAGTTGCTAAAAAAGATGCCATAATTAAAAAAACTACAGCCAGTAAAGGAGTTATTGTAAGAAATACTGATGATTATGTTAAAAAAGGTGATACCATTATAAATGGTGATGTTATTTTAGAAGAAAAAAAATCAATGGGTAAGGTTAAAGCTGAAGGAAAAGTATATGGTGAGGTTTGGTATGTTACTAAAACACAGTATCCTTTTGTCTATTATGAAGAAAAAGAAACTGGTAAGAAAAGAGAATCATATAATATAAAATTTTTAAATAAAGATATCGAACTAGGATTAAAAAAATACAAAAATAAAAAGGTAACAGAAGATGTAATATTAAGCCATCCACTTTTACCTATAAAATTAGTGCATCAAGACCAAAAAGAAATAAAAATTATTAGTGAAGTTTTAACTTTTGATGAAGCTTTAATAAAAGCTAAAGAAAAATCTATAAAACAAATGAAAAAAAATTTAAGAAAAGGTGAATATATAATTAGAGATAAATATTTAAAAAGTACGGTTAAAGAAAATACTATTGAGGTAGAAATGTTTTTTGCTGTTTATGAAGATATTACTGATTATAAAGAAATAGAGTGATAAAATGATTATAACTACCATCTTAAAAATATTTGATGCTACTTTGCCACAGGTAATAATTAGTATGGTAATAATCATAAGTATGCGTATTATTTATTTAATAAAATTTAAAGAAAAAATTATTTTGTACAAAGAACTTTTGAATCTTTTATTCATAATATATGTTCTTTGTCTTTTCTATGTTGTAACATTTGAAGATATTAGTTTTGGCATTTCAAATTTAACTCCATTTACGGAAATATTTAGATATGATATAGGATCAAGATTATTTATAAAAAATGTTTTGGGTAACATCTTGCTTTTTATCCCATATGGTTTTTTTACATCATATTATTTAAAGTTAGAAAAAACGTATTCCATATTAGGTTTATCTTTTTTGATTTCCATCACAATAGAAATAACTCAACTTTTAATTGGAAGAGTATTTGATATCGATGATATTATTTTAAATTTAATAGGTGGTTTATTAGGGTTTAGTTTTTATCACACAATTACAAAAATAGAGTCTTATTTACCTCTAGTATTGAAAAAGCCTATAATTTATAATATAATAATGGTGTGTTTACTTGTGTTAGTTATGACATATTTAACAATAATTATAAGATAGGAGTATAAAATGAATAGGTACGAAATATTTAATGAAACAGATGAAGAAATAGATATAGAAGAAATAAAAAAACTAGTAGACTATGCCTTAAAATATAAAAATTTAGAAAATGTAGAATTTAATATTATATTTGTGGATAATGAGACAATAAGAAATATAAATAAAGAATATAGAAAAATAGATAAAGAAACTGATGTAATTAGTTTTGCTTTGGAGGATAATGAAGATATTAAATTTGAATTTGGTAGACTTTTAGGAGATATTTATATATCAATACCAAAAATGAAAGAGCAAGCTAAAGAATATGGACATAGTCAGCAAAGAGAACTATCATTTTTAATAATACATGGACTATTACATTTACTAGGATATGACCACATGGCTAAAGAAGAAGAGGAAGTAATGTTTAAAGAGCAGGAGTTGATTTTAGATGGATACGGTATCGAGAAATAAATTAAAACAAAGAGGTTTGAAAAGATTAATACATAGTTTTAAATACGCATTAGACGGGTTAAAATATGCTTTTAAATATGAACAAAATATGTTAGTTCATATATTAGCTACTGTAGTGGTAATTTGTTTTGGATTAATGCTTAAAATTTCATTAGCTGAATGGCTAATTATAATTTTGGCTATTGGACTAGTTATTGCGACTGAACTTATAAATACTAGTGTAGAGGCAATCGTTGATTTAACCTGTCCAGAGATTAATCCACTTGCTAAAGTAGCTAAGGATACAGCAGCGGCAGCAGTATTAGTGTTTGCTATAACAGCTATATTTGTGGGTATAATTATTTTTGTACCAAAAATAGTAGTTTTATTATAAAGGAGAATATATGGAAGAAAAAATCAAAAGTGGATTTGTTAGTCTAGTTGGAAGGCCTAACGTTGGGAAATCAACGCTTTTAAATAATTTGATTGGAAGAAAAGTTGCGATTACATCATCAAAACCACAAACAACAAGAAATGTTATTCAAGGTATTTATAATGATGAAAATACCCAAATAGTTTTTGTAGATACTCCTGGAATACATAAGCCAAATCATCAGTTAGGAAAAATTTTAAATAAAGGTGCTTATTATAGTATTGATGATGTTGATGTTGTAGTGTTTTTAGTAGATGGTAAACTAGGTCTTGGAAAAGGTGATAAATATATCATCCAAAAATTAAAAACAACAGACAAGCCAGTAATTTTAGTAATTAATAAAATAGATGGGTTATCAAATGATCAAATATTTAGTGAAATAAATGAATATAAAGATTTATATGACTGGGCAGATATTGTTCCACTTTCCGCTTTAAAAGATAAAAATACTAAAGAATTAATTAAAGTATTAAAAAAATATTTGCCAGATGAAATAAAATATTTTGATGAATCAGAAGTGACTAATAGAAGTACAGAATTTATGATAAGTGAACTTATAAGAGAAAAGGTTTTAAGACTTACAGAACAGGAAGTTCCCCATTCGGTTACATGTATTACTGAACAAATAATAAAGGATAAAAATAAATATATAATAAATGCAGCTATAATTGTTGATAGAGATTCACTTAAAAAAATTATCATTGGTAAAAATGGTGATATGGTTAAAAAAATAGGGACACTTGCTAGAAAAGATATCGAAGAATTGTTAGGAGAAAAAGTTTATTTAGAACTATATGTTAAAACTATAAAAAAATGGCGTGAAAAAGAAAAATATTTAGCTGAACTTGGTTTTACTGATTTCTTAGAAAAATAAAAAATTGAATAAAAAATAAAATTATCACTCAAAATATTAATAGGAGAGTGATAAAATGAATTTATTTTGGAATTTATTTGAAAAAACAGGTAAGGTTGAGTATTATTTAAAATACAAAGAACAGCAAAATAAAAAAAAGAGGTAAAATATGATTGAGGTAGAGGGCATAGTAATTAGTGAAACAAATTATAGTGAAACATCAAAAGTGTTAAATATTATGACTAAAGAATATGGATTAATAGGGATAATTTCTAAGGGCTGCCGTAATATAAAAAGTCCTTTAAGAAGTGTTTCAACAAAATTAACATATGGAAAATTTATAATATATTATAAAAAAGATAAATTATCTACACTAAAAGAGGTAACTATAATTAAGCCTTTTACAAACTTAAAAAAAGATATAACTAAAATAAGTTATGCATCATATCTTTTAGAACTAAGTGGACAGGTTTTAAAGCAAAATAATAATGAAACAATATTTACTTTACTTATAGAATCGTTAATCAAAATAGATGATGGTTTTGACCCTCTAGTAATTTTAAATATTTTGGAACTTAAATATTTAGATTATTTAGGAATAATGCCAATAATTGATAGCTGTGCTGTATGTGGTAAAAAAACTAATATAGTTACGCTTTCTAGTTATAAAGGTGGATATCTATGTAATGATTGTTATAAGGATGAAAAAATAGTTAGCGAAAAAGCTATAAAATTAATTAGAATGTTCTTTTATGTTGATATTTCAAAAATAACTAAATTAGAAATATCAGATCAAGTTAAAAATGAAATTAATATTTTCTTAAATGATTATTATGATAGATATGCAGGATTATATTTAAAAAGTAAAAAATTTATAAGAGACTTACAAAAATTATAGTCTTTTTTAATTTATACTTGACAAAACCTATTTCATAACATAAAATGTAAATATATATTTAAAGGCAATGATGGGCTTGGAAACCTGGAGTCATATACTATAAGGGATTCTTCTAGAATAAGTAAGGTGGAACCGCGGGCAAGACTCGTCCTTACAATCTTAGGGGAATTCTTTTTATTTTGAAAGGGTGATAAAATGGAAAAAGTTACAATGGAAAAATTAACTAGTGTTTGTAAACAATATGGATTTATATTTCAAGGAAGTGAAATATATGGCGGACTTGCCAATACATGGGATTATGGTCCACTTGGAGTAGAACTTAAAAACAATATCAAAAAAGCATGGTGGAAAAAGTTCGTAGAAGAAAATTCAAATATATATGGTTTAGATGCTGCAATATTAATGAACCCAAATGTTTGGGTTGCATCAGGTCATGTAGCTAGTTTTGCCGATCCATTAATAGATTGTAAAAAATGTAAATCTAGACACCGTGCTGATAAATTAATTGAAGAACATACTGGTGGTAAAGAAACTGGTGATGGATGGAGTAATGAAAAATTAGAAGAATACATTGATAAAGAAGGTATTTGCTGTCCTAAATGTGGCTCTAAAGAATTTACTTCTATTAGACAATTTAATTTACTTTTTGAAACTCATATGGGAGTTACTGAAGACTCTAAAAATAAAGTTTATTTAAGAGGTGAAACTGCGCAAGGTATTTTTGTTAATTATGCAAACGTGGGGAGAAGTATGCGCGCTAAATTACCTTTTGGTATTGGGCAAATAGGTAAAGCATTTAGAAATGAAATTACTCCTGGTAACTTTATTTTTAGACAAAGAGAATTTGAACAAATGGAATTAGAATTTTTCTGTAAGCCTGGCGATGATTTAAAATGGTTTGATTATTGGAGAGCTTATTGTATGGATTTTCTTAAATCATTAGGCTTAGATGAAGATAAATTAAGATTCCGTGACCATGATAAAGAAGAATTATCTTTCTATAGTAATGCTACAACTGATATAGAATATAGTTATCCACATGGATGGGGTGAACTTTGGGGTATTGCTGATAGAACGGACTATGATTTAAGTACTCATATAAAACACTCAGAAAGTGATTTAAGATATTTAGATCCTGAAACTAATGAGAAATATATTCCATATGTTATTGAACCTTCAGTAGGTGTTGATAGAATGTTACTTGCTATTTTATGTAATGCTTATAAAGAAGAAACATTAGAAGATGGAAGTACTAGGGAAGTTATGAATTTTCATCCATTCCTTGCGCCTTATAAAGTTGCAGTTCTTCCACTTGTCAAAAAACATCATAATGAAAAAGCTGAAGAAGTATTTAATAAACTATCAAAAGAATTTATGTGTACTTATGATGAAACAGGTAATATCGGAAAAAGATATAGAAGACAAGATGTTGCTGGAACACCTTTTTGTGTAACTGTTGATGATGAAACTATTAATAATGGTACGGTCACTGTAAGAGATAGAGATACAATGGAGCAAATCACACTTCCAATAGATGAAGTAATAGATTATGTAAATAATAAAATGAAATTTTAAAAGTCCTTTTTTGGACTTTTTTATTATATTTATAAAAAATTTTAAAAAAAACAAGGAATTGGGAATAAAAAAATAGTATATATACTTAGGAGGTGAAGTATATGTCAAATATATCTTTACGAAATAAGTATTTAAATTTAAATAAAAATATTAAATTATGGAATTATGATTTAGAGGATTATCATATTTATAATATTGATAATATTGTATGTGATAGAATATATGAAAACTCTGCTTATAATATGGAAGATGAGATTTTTATACTACATTAAAAAAGAAGTGCCTCAGACGCCAGTGAAAACTTGCGCCTCTATGAGGACCCACTTCCTGTTACTAATAATAACATATAGAAAGTTATTATGTCAATTTAAAGTTATTATTGCGTCAATTAACTTTACTCTTGACTTTTATAAGTGAAAAATAGTAAAATGGTATTTCCATGACTATTATAGTCATTTTTAAATTAAGAACATATAAAATTAAAAAGAAGGGTGATGTTATGGAATATACAGATTTTTTAACGCGTATGTTAGTTGCTTTATTATTAAGTCTTACAGTAGGATTAGAAAGACAGTGGCGTAGGAGAGCGATTGGACTTAGGACAAATGTATTAGTATGTATTGGTGCTTTTTTATTTGTATCAATGCCAGTTATGCTAGATAAAATGGATGATATGAAAGTTGCTGCTCAAGTAGTATCAGGTATCGGTTTTTTAGGCGCTGGAGTAATTTTAAAAGATGGGGCTAACATAAGAGGTTTAAATACTGCTGCTACGTTATGGTGTAATGCCGCTATAGGAGTATTATGTGCTACGGGCCTATTATTAGAGGCTATAACAGGTACAGTTTTTATATTAGGTGCTAACATAGTTTTAAGATATATAACAAAAAAATTATTAGATATTCATGAAAGTAAAAATGCTAAATGTTATAATTTAACAATAGTTCTTGCTAAAGATAAAGAAGTTTTAATTAGGACGATGTTAATACAAATAGTAGGTGAAACCAATATAAAACTTAATAGTATAGAAACCGAAGAAAAACCAAATGATAGAATAGAAATAATTGCTGATATATCTTCTGAAGATAGAACCGAGAGTGATATAGAGCATATAATAACTAGATTTACCATGGAACCAGATGTATTTTATATAGGTTATAAAAAGCAAAAAGAAAGCTTAATAGACGATGATGATGAAAATTAGGTGTAAAAAACCGCAAACTTTTGTATTTTTTAGCAAAAAAAGTAAAATTGATAGAAAAAACATTTAATTTTTAATGAATCTGTGATAAAATTAAATATAGTAGAGTGGAAATTGTACACAAAATGCAAGGAGGATAATTATGGGTTTCATGAAAAAAATAATGGGAGAAGATGAAGAAGTATTTTCATCTTCAGACGAATATTATGATATAAAGGCAGAAGAAGCACTTACTGAAGAGGGTGGAGCTAAAATGATACTTTTAGAACCAAGAGCTTATTCAGAAGCGCAACAAATTGCTGATCATTTAAAGAAAAGAAATACAGTAGTAGTTAATTTAAAAAGAGTTACACCAGAACAAGCAAAAAGAATAATTGATTTTTTAGGTGGAACAATATATGCGATTAACGGGAAAATCCAAAAAATTGGTGGAGGAATATTCCTTTGTGCACCAAATAATGTTAGTGTTCAAGGAGAAATTACTGGAGAAACTGATGGAAAAGGAATTCACGATAATAACGATATAAATATTGAATGGTAAAAAACTTTGAAAAAAATACTAAAATGTGTTACAATATGTAGCGCCAAAAGAATGAGGTAGAGATTATGGAAAAATTTAATCGAACACTTCGAGGTTATGATCCAGATGAAGTTAATGCATTCTTAGACCAAATAATCACTAAGGTTGAACAAATGGTTGCAGATATCGATGAAAAAGATGCTGAAATCGAGAAATTGAAATCGCAAATTAGTGATACAAGTAGGCAAAGAGAAAAGCTTGCACAATATGAAAGAATGGAAGATACTTTAAATAGAGCTATTATGATGGCTCAAAAAACATCTGATCAATTAAAGATAGCTGCTCATCGCGAAAGCGAAATCGTAATTGATGATGCTAAGAAAAATGCTAATAGAATTGTAAATGAAGCATTAATGAGAGCTGAAAAAATTGAAAATGATTCAATGACTTTGAAGAGAAATGTTAATATATTTAAACGTCGTTTAAAAAATATTATTGAATCTCAATTAGAGGTTATTGATGAGATTGATAAA
Organism: uncultured Bacillota bacterium; assembly: GCA_948466255.1. GTDB lineage: Bacteria > Bacillota_I > Bacilli_A > RF39 > UBA660 > Coprosoma. Next base: position 13,949 of record CAOJZV010000012.1, read on the forward strand.
ATACAAATGTAAAACAAACGATAGAGACGGTATATTATATAATTTTTTAGAGAGTTAGCGTTTGGTGAAAGCTAATAAATTGATAATATATAGATCACTCTTGATGTGTTTTTCTGAAAATAGTAGGGGAAAACGGTAACGCGTTATAGTTATAAGTGTATAATTTATTTATAAAATAAGGTGGTACCGCGGCATAGCTCGTCCTTAAATCATAGGATGAGTTTTTTTATTTATATAAGGAGATGATAACATGGAATTAAAAGATACATTATTAATGCCACAAACAGAATTTAGTATGAGGGGAAATCTTCCAGAAAATGAACAAATTCAAAGAGAAACATGGGAACAGATGGATTTATATAATAAAATTAAAGAAAAAAATAAAGGTAATAAACCTTTTGTTTTACATGATGGTCCACCATATGCGAATGGAAATATTCACTTAGGTCATGCCTTTCAAAAAATTCTAAAAGATTTTATTAATCGTTCAAAAATGATGGAAGGATATTATGTGGAGTTTATTCCAGGTTGGGATACACATGGTCTTCCGATTGAACATGCAGTTACTAAAACCGGAGTAAACCGTAAAGAAATGACAATCGCTAAGTTTAGAAAACTTTGTGAAGAATATGCTTTAGAACAAGTATCTAAACAAAAAGATGATTTTAAAAGATTAAATGTAATCGCTGATTGGGAAAACCCATATATAACTTTAAAAAAAGAATATGAAGCAAAACAAATAGAAGTATTTGCTAAAATGGCAAAAAAGGGTTTGATCAAAAGTGGATTAAAACCAGTTTATTGGTCACCAAGTAGTGAAACAGCTTTAGCTGAGGCCGAAATTGAATATAAAGATAGAAAAGATCCATCAATCTATGTAGCTTTTGATATAACTGAAGGAAATGATTTTGTAAAAGAAGGCGATAAATTAATTATCTGGACTACAACACCATGGACACTTCCTGGGAACACTGGAGTATGTGTTGGTGAAAATTTAGATTATTCAAGGGTAAAAGTTGGTGATGATTATTATATCGTTGCTACTGAACTAATTAAACCATTAATGGAAGAATTCGGAATAGAAAAATCTAGAAAACTAAAAACCTTCAAAGGAAAAGATTTAGTAGGAGTTATTTATAAACATCCATTTATGGATAGAACTAGCCCAGTAGTTATTGGACATCATGTAACTTTAGAATCAGGGACAGGTTTAGTTCACACAGCTCCATCTTATGGTGAAGATGACTTTATTGTTGGAAAAAACAATGATCTTTTAATGGTAAATGGAGTAGATGATAAAGGTGTATTAAATAAAGAATCAGGTATGTTTAGTGGACTATTTTTTGAAGATGCTAATAAGGAAATAACTAAATGGTTAGACGAAAATGGTTATTTAGTTAAATTAAAATTTATTAAACACTCATATCCACACGATTGGAGAACAAAAGGACCAGTTATTTTTAGAGCTACTAAGCAATGGTTTTGTAGTGTTGATAAAATAAGAGAAGATTTACTAAATGAAATAGATGAAAAAATTAAATTCCATACTTCATGGGGGAAAACAAGAATTTATAATATGATTAGAGATAGAGGAGATTGGTGTATTTCTAGACAAAGAGCTTGGGGAGTACCTATTCCGATTTTCTATGCTGAAGATGGAACAGAAATTGTTGACTATGACGTTATGATGCATGTTTCAAAATTATTTAGAGAACATGGTTCAAATATTTGGTTTAAAAAGAAAGCTGTAGATTTACTTCCAAAAGGTTATACAAATGAACATAGTCCAAAAGGTAAATTTACAAAAGAAACTGATATTATGGATGTATGGTTTGACTCTGGTTCATCATTTGCTGGAGTACTTCAAGAAAGAGGTATGAATTTTCCAGCTGATATTTATCTAGAAGGTTCAGATCAATATCGTGGTTGGTTTAATTCGTCATTAATTTGTGGTATGGCCAATGATGGAAAAAGTCCATATAAAGAATTACTTTCAACAGGTTTTGTATTAGATGGTAAAGGCAATAAGATGAGTAAGAGTCTTGGTAATGTTGTACAGCCTATGAAAGTAGTATCTAAACATGGTTCAGATATTTTAAGACTTTGGGCTGCTAGTGTAGATTTTACAGAAGATGTAAGATTTAGTGATGAATTACTTAATCAAGTGAAAGAAAGCTATCGTAAAATTAGAAATACTTATAGATTTATGCTAGGAAACTTATTTGATTTTGATCCTAAAAAAGATAAGGTATCTTATGATAAAATGCCATATTCTGATAAACTAATGATGATTCAGTTAAATGAACTTACAAAAAAAATTAGAAATAGTTATGATGATTATGATTTTGATGAAATTTATAAATTAATTAATAATTATATTTCATCACTATCAAATTTCTATTTAGATTTCACAAAAGATATTTTATATATAGACAAGGCAGATTCATTAGAAAGAAGAAGTGTACAAACAGTATTATATGAAACTCTTTATGCACTTATAAGATTAATGGCTCCAATACTTCCATATACAAGTGAAGAAGTATATAAATTACTTCCGGGTACAAAAGAGGAATCAGTTCATTTAGAAAACTTCCCAGATGTAATTATGTATAAAGATAAAGAAGAAATAGAAGAAATGTGGACAGTATTCTTTAGTATCAAAGATGACGTATATAAAGCTTTAGAGGAGGCTCGTAACGATAAGATTATTGGTAAATCATTAGAAGCTAAAGTATTTATTAATTTAAGAGACGAAGATAAAGAAGTATTAAAACCAATTTTACCTAATTTAAAACAATTATTAATTGTATCTGATGTTGTAATAACACCAAATGAACTTAAGAAGTATGATTACTGTGAAGTAGACGTTCAAAAATTTAATGGTAAAAGATGTGAAAGATGTTGGAATTATTTTGATGAAAGATATATCATTGATGATATTTGTCCAAGATGTCATGAAGTAATACAAGAAGACTAGTTATCTAGTCTTTTTTTGTGTACAATTTTTTACATATTTACTCTTAAAACTACTTGCCAAACCAGGGGGGGGGGGGGTATAATAAAAATACAAATATAATAAGCATTGAATAAAGTGTTATTATTCGTTATAATAGTATAAAGATAAGCAAATAGGAAATATTAAAAAGTATAGGTGAAAAATATGAGAAGAAGAAGACGAAGAAAACAAAGAAAGATAATAATAATATCAAGTCTAACATTATTATTAATAATGACAGTAGGCTATGCCGCTTTTCAAACAAATATAAATATAACAGCTAAAGGAAATATATTAGAAAAAGGAATAACGATAAATGAACTAAAAAATAAAGTAACAACATCAGGTGATGGATTATATAAAGACACATATGAAACAAATAGATATATTTATAGAGGAGCAAATCCAGATAACTATATAACATTTAACAATGAATTATGGAGAATAATTTCTATAGAAAATGATAATACATTAAAAATAATAAGAAACGAAAGTATTGGAAATATGCCATATGATACAGATAACAGGTATCAAGAAAATGGATATTGTAGCCATGAATATAATAAAACTCACGGATGTAATGTATGGGGGAGTAAAACAACAATGTTAGATACGAATGGAAATAACATAACAAAATTAATGCCTTTTAATGAACAAATGGAACGAATTCTACCTGAAAAAGAAGGTACTTTAAATACTTATTTAAATACAGAATATTATAATAACTTATCTAATGATAAAGAAAAAATAGTTATTCATAGATGGAATGTTGGTCAAATAATGTTAACAACAAATCAAACGTTGGAAACAGACATATCTCAGGAAAAAGCAAATAAATGGGATGGGAAAGTTGCTTTAATAAATGGTTCTGATTATCTTAAAGCAAGTCTTAATAGTGAATGTAAAGGCTTATATTTTTCACGTGTAAGTCCGTATCCTTGTAAGGATATTAATTGGCTACTTAGAACTTCATGGACAATATCAAGCGGATATTTCCAACATAGTCAGTGGAATATAGCTAATAAGAGTTCTGGGGCCCTTGGCCACAGTTTTACAAATGGTGAGGCGGGTATATATCCAACACTTCATTTAAATTCAAATATAATATTAACTGGGAAAGGTACAGAAACAAAGCCATATGTGATACATTAATAATAAAGCAATCATTCACATATATTTACAGTAGTGGTTGCTTTTTTTTCTAAAATATGTTAAATTATATAAAGCTGGGAGGAATTAATATGCAAATATTGTTAATTATACTTTCTATTCTTTTAATCGCGATAGTAATATTACAAAGTGGTAAATCTGCAACCGCAAGTAGTAGTATAATGGGTGGTAATGATGACTTATTTGCAAATCGTAAAGAAAGAGGTAGTGAATTATTTATTACTAGACTTACATGGGTTTTAGGCTTTGCTTTCTTTATTGTTTGTATTTTAATGGAATTTGTATTATAATAGTCTTAGTAAATTGAGGGCTATTATTTTTTTGAAAAGGAGAGGTAGTATGTCTGATTGTTCAGGAATCAAAACATATATTAGATTGGATGATTATGATGTTTCAAAGTACATCGATTTAACGGAGAAAACTGATGATGAGCGTGCTGAAGAATTTGTAAGAACGATTGAGCTTGCAGTTGAAAGCTTTAAAAATCAAAAATATAGTGTACAAATATTTACAGACATTGTTCATGCTGCACACAATAAGGTAAGCGATATATTTGGTGAAATAGATTATAACGAAGATGCGCCATTATTTGCGGTACTTAATGAAGAAGAAATTTATTTAAATTTTTATATAACAGTTGTATCTAATTTAGAAAAATTCAAAGAAGGAATTATATGTGTAGATGTTTTATATAATCAAATAGGTAATGAATATGAAACATTAAAAGTTGCTTTGGAATTAGAAATCAAACAAAAAACTAAAACAAATATTAAATAATATTTGTTTTTTGTATGGAAAAAAGTAGAAATTCTATTATTTTTCCTAAATTTTTGATATAATTAAATAAGGTGGGAATATGATATATGGACAAACTTTAGAAGATTTGGAAAATTATTTTACTCTCCTTGGTGAGAAAAAGTTTAAAGCTGTTCAAATATATGACTGGCTTTATAAAAAAAGGGTTAATTCTTTTGATGAAATGTCTAATATAAAAAAAGATGTTATTTTAAAATTAAAAGAAGATTTTGAAATATCAAAACCTACTATAGTACAAAAACAAATCGGTGATGATGTTTATAAATATTTATTTGAACTTGATGACGGAAATTTTGTGGAAGCTGCTTTGATGATTCATGATTATGGAAATAGTTTATGTGTTTCTTCACAAGTTGGTTGTAACATGGGGTGCGCTTTTTGTGAAAGTGGTAGACTTAAGAAAAAACGTAATTTAGAAGCTTTTGAAATGGTTGGTCAAATATTATTGGTTGAAGAAGATTTAAATATAAGAATTTCTCATGTGGTATTAATGGGGATAGGGGAACCTTTTGATAATTACGATAATGTTATGAAGTTTATTAATATTATTAATAGTGGAAAAGGTATTGATATAGGTGCTAGACATATAACAGTTTCAACATGCGGAATTGTTCCTAAAATCTATGAATTTGCCGATAGTAAGTTGCAAGTGAATTTAGCTATTAGTCTGCATGCGCCCAATGATGAGCTTAGAAGTAAACTAATGAAAATAAATAAAGTTTATAAAATAGATGATGTAATAAAAGGAGTAAAGTATTACATAGATAAAACAAATAGAAGAGTAACTTTTGAATATATTATGCTTAAAGGTATTAATGATAATAAAAAGTGTGCATTAGAACTTGCTAGTTTACTTAAAGGTTTGAATGCTTATGTTAATTTAATTCCTTATAATGAAACTAGTCATATAGATTTTAAAAAAACATCTAATGACAATGTTATGAGGTTTTATGATATATTAAAGAAAAATAAAATTAATGTTACTGTTAGAAGAGAATTTGGCTCTGAGATTAGTGCGGCATGTGGACAACTTAGGGCAAGTCAGGAGGAAAAATAATGGAATATTCTTATTTAACTGATCCAGGAAAGGTAAGAGATCATAACGAAGATAGTGTCACTATTGTTAAAAATAGTTCTGGAGAAATTTTAATGGCTGTGGCTGATGGTATGGGCGGTCATAAAGGTGGAGAAATTGCTTCTTCAATAGCTATTGGAAATATTGGTAAACGTTTTATGGCTACTAGTACAGTGGGTAATAAAGAAGATGCTATTAATTTTATTAAAGAAATCGTAAGTGAAGCTAATGTGTTATTATATAGATATACTAATGAAAACCCTGAAAGTATGGGGATGGGAACTACTTTAGTACTTGCCTTAATTACAAAGGATTTCTTATTATTTGGAAATATCGGAGATTCTTCTGGCTTTGTAGTTAAAGAAGGTAAACTATATAAAATAACTACGGACCATACGTTAGTTAATTTATTAGTTAAATCTGGCGAACTTACTGAAGAAGAGGCTAAAAATCATCCGCGTAAAAATGTATTAATGCGTGCTTTAGGTGCTAACATGAATGTTGAAATGGATGTATTTGATGTTGAAACAGAAATTGATGGAATACTTTTATGTAGTGATGGACTAACCAATATGCTTGAAGTAGAACAAATAGAAAAAGTTATAGATGGAAATGCACCTCTCGATGAGAAGTTACAAAAACTTATTTTAAAGAGTAATAATCGTGGTGGTACAGATAATATATCAGTCGCATATTTGACAAAGGAGGCTAAATAATGATGATAAGTAAAGGGCAAAAAATTAATGATCGTTATGAAATTATTCGTTTAATTGGCGAAGGTGGTATGGCTAATGTATATTTAGCTTATGATGTAATTTTAGATCGTAAAGTTGCAGTTAAAGTATTAAGAGGTGATTTAGCTGAAGATGAGAAATTCGTAAGAAGATTTCAAAGAGAGGCTATTGCTGCTAGTTCTTTAAGCCATCCTAATATTGTAGAGGTTTATGATGTTGGAGAAGATGATGGTAAATATTTTATTGTTATGGAATATGTTGATGGTAAAACTTTAAAAAGCTTAATTAAGAAAAGAGGCGCACTTACTTTACCTGAGGTAATTGATATTATGTTACAACTTACTTCAGCTATTGGTTGTGCTCACGAAAGTTATATTATTCATCGTGATATTAAACCACAAAATGTTATTATTTTAGAAGATGGTAGAGTCAAAGTCATGGATTTTGGTATTGCAGCTCAGCTTAATAGTAATGATTTAACTCAAACTAATAGTGTTATGGGTACTGTATATTATTTACCTCCTGAGCAAGCTAATGGTAATGTAACTACTGCTAAAAGTGATATATATTCTTTGGGTATTTTAATGTATGAACTTGTTGTTGGTAAAGTACCTTTTAAGGGTGATAGTCCTGTAGAAGTTGCAATTAAACAAATGCGTGAAAAAATTCCTGATATCACTTTAGCTAATCCTGATATCCCACAATCTATTGAAAATATAATTTTGAGAGCTTGTGCTAAAAACCCTAAAAATAGATATGAATCTATAGAAGAGATGCATAAAGATTTAGAAACTGCTTTAGATTCAGACCGTTTTAATGAAGCAAGAGTAGTCTATGAGTATCCAGAAAGTAACTTTGATGAACCTGAAAAATTACCTGCTAATGCTAAACGAAGTGATCGTAATTCTGATAAAGATGAGGATAAAAAAGATAAAAGGCTTAATAAGATGACTAAAGTTTTAATTGGTGTAGCTAGTGCTTTAGTTGTAGCTTTGTTATTTGTTTTTATTATTTATCCTAAGTTTATTTCAAAACCATCTATAGAAGTTCCTGATGTTTCTGATATGTCAGTCTCTCAGGCAGAAAAAACTTTAGAAGATGAGGGGTTTCAAGTAGCTTCTAAAACAAAGAAAAAAGCTAGTGATGATATTAAGAAGGGGAAAGTTATTGAAACTGACCCTGAGGCTGGAAGAACAATTAAAAAGGGAAGTAAAATTACTTTAATTGTATCTAGCGGTAGTGAAAAGCTTAAAATCGAGGATTATACTGGCGAAAACTATTATGAAGTTAAAGCTAAATTAGAAGCTGCAGGAATTACTGTTGAAACTGAAACTAAAGATACTATCAAAAGTGATTCTGCTAAAGAAAATATTATTTTAAGTCAAGATATAGAGCCTGGTAAAAAATTAGGGAAAGGTGATACTATTATTTTAACTATTCCTAACATTTATGAAGCTTACCCTGATTTTGTTAAAGAAGCAGCTACTGAAGATGATGTAAGAACTTTCTGTGCTAAACATGATATTAAATTGGAAGTTGGTTATCAAAGTGATGCACAAAAATTGGATGGAACTGTTATTTATCAAAATCAAACTGCTGGTAGTAAGATTAATTCAGATTCTACTTTAAGAGTTACTATTGTAAGCAACATGCCATCATCACCTGATTCTAATTCTGAGGATGAATAATGGCTAGAGGTAGAATTGTTAAACAAATTAGTAATACTTATACAGTAGATTTTGAAGGGGAAATTTATGAGTGTAAGGCTAGAGGAAAATTTCGTAATATTAATGTGACACCTTTAGTTGGTGACTTTGTTAACTTTGATATTGATAATAATTATATATTAGAAGTATTACCTAGAAAAAATGAGCTTACAAGACCTAGTATTTGTAATATAGATCAGGCAGTAATTATCTCTAGTTTGAAACAGCCGGATTTTGATACAAATTTACTTGATAAGTTACTTTGTATTATAGAATTTAATAATATTAAACCAATTATTATTTTTACAAAAGGTGATTTACTTAGTAAAAGTGAAATGGCTGATTTTAAAAAATACTATGATTATTATAAAAAATATTATGAAGTTTATATGAATACCGAACTTTCAAAAATTAAGAAAATATTTAATAATAAAGTAAGTGTCTTTACTGGCCAAAGTGGGGCAGGTAAAAGTACTTTACTTAATAATTTAGATAAATCTCTTAATATTAAAATAGGAGAAATATCTTTAGCTTTAAATCGTGGAAGGCATACTACAAGACATACCTCATTATTAAAAATATATGATGGTTTAGTTGCTGATACTCCAGGTTTTTCGGCTTTAAATTTTGGGGAAATGACACCTAGTGATATTAGAGATAATTTTACTGAATTTAATGATTATAGAGGTGAGTGTAAATACAAGGACTGTATGCATAATAAAGAAGATGATTGTATTATTAAAGACAAAGTATTAGAGGGCACTATATTGAACTCTCGTTATCAAAATTATATAAATTTTATAAATAAGGGGTGATTCTATGAAAATATCAGCTTCTTTCCTTAAAATTCAAGATAAGGAAGATAAAATTTTAGAGTTAGATAAATATACTGATTATATGCATTATGATGTTATGGACGGAAATTTTACTGAAAGTAAGACTCCGTCTTTAATCGGTTTTGATGTAAAAAAACCGAAGGATGTACATTTAATGGTTACTGAATTAAAAAAATATATTGATTTATATAGTTCTATTAATCCTTTGTTTATGACTTTTCATGTAGAGGTTACTGATAATGTCATGCAGTATATTGATTATATTAAATCAAAAGGTATTAAAGTTGGTCTTGCTTTAAATCCTGCAACATCTATTAACGAAATCATACCTTATTTAGAATATATTGATATGGTATTAGTTATGTCAGTTGTTCCAGGTAAAGGTGGGCAAGCCTTTATTGACGTAACTGATAAAATAGAAAAATTGTATTCATATAGAAAAGAAAATAATTTAAATTATTTGATAGAAGTTGATGGAGGAATTAATGATAAAACCGCTAGTTTAGTAAATAAAGCTGATATTTTAGTTTCTGGTTCATATATTACTGATAGTAATGATTATTTAGATAAAATTAATAAATTGAGGAGTATTTTTATGAATAGAGGATTTACATTAGCTGAATTAATGGCAGTTATTGTAATTATTGGAATAATTGCGGTTATTACAACTATGACGGTTGATAGAAGTATTAAAAATAGTCGTTATGATACATGTCTTGCTCAGGAAAAGAATATTATCGAGGGTGCTAAAATGTGGTCTTATGATAATGCAGGAGAATTAGAAAAACTAGATAAAAAAGAAATAACAAACATAACGATTTCAATTCCTAAACTTCAAAATGGTAATTATATTGAAGATGGTCTTAAAAGCCCAATGACAAATGAAGTATATTCTACAGATACAAATGTTACAATAACTTCTTCTAATGGAACTAGTTATGATTATGAAGTTATATATGGGAAAGAAGAAGAAAAATGTTCAAAATAGGAGGTTATTATGAAAAAAATAACTGCTGATGGGAATGAAGCATGTGCACATGCTTCTTATATGTTTACAGAAGTAGCGGGTATTTATCCAATTACGCCTTCTAGTCCAATGCCAGAACACATTGATGCATGGGCTTCTAAAGGTAAGAAAAACATTTTTAATGATACAGTTAAAGTAGTAGAGATGCAAAGTGAAGCTGGGGCTATTGGAATGGTGCATGGTAGCCTTCAATCTGGGCTTTTGACTAGTACTTATACAGCTAGTCAGGGATTACTTTTAATGATACCTAATATGTATAAAATTGCTGGTGAAATGCTTCCAGGTGTTATACATGTAGCTGCTCGTTCTTTAGCAACGCATGCTTTAAGTATTTTTGGCGATCACCAGGATGTTTATCAGGCTAGGGCTACTGGTTTTTGTATGCTTGCATCTTCTAGTGTTCAGGATGCTTACTATCTAGGTTTAGTTAGTCACTTATCAGCTATTAAAGCATCGCTTCCATTTCTACACTTTTTTGATGGCTTTAGAACTAGTCATGAATTTAATAAAATTGATATTTTTGAAGATGATGAAATTAAAGGTTTATTGGATTTAGAATCTTTAGAAAAGTTTAGAAATAGAGCTTTAAATCCAGATAAACCTGTTACTAGAGGAACTAACCAAAACGGTGATATTTATTTTCAAGTAACTGAGTCAAGAAATAAATTTTATGATAATGCGGTAGATATTGTCTGCGAATATATGAACAAGATAAATGAAAAAGCGGGTACTTCATATAAACCATTTAATTATTATGGTAATCCTAAGGCAACAAAAGTTATTGTAGCTATGGGTTCTGTTTGTGAAACGATTAAAGATACTATAGATTATTTAAATGGTGAAATTGGTTTAGTTGAAGTTCATTTATATAGACCTTTTAGTACTAAACATTTACTTGATGTTTTACCTGAGAGCGTTAAAAAGGTGGCAGTACTTGATAGAACTAAGGAAGCTGGTAGTAATGGTGAACCGCTTTATTTAGATATTGTAAGTGCACTTAAAGATAAAGATATTACTATTGTTGGTGGACGCTATGGTTTATCTAGTAAAGATACTACACCTGGTATGATTAAGGCAGTATTTGATTCTTTAGATAATCCAAAAAATAATTTTACGATCGGTATTGATGATGATGTTACTAATTTAAGTTTAGATTATGAAGAAATAGAAACTTCTAATGATGAAGCTTTCTTACTTTATGGTTATGGTAGTGATGGAACAGTAAGTACAGCTAAAACATTACTTGAATTAGTTGGTGACCATAGTAATATGTATGTTCAAGGTTATTTTGAATATGATTCTAAAAAATCAGGTGGAGTTACTGTTAGTAATTTAAGATTTTCTAAAGATAAAATTAGAAAGACTTATTTTGTAACAAATGCTAAATTAGTCTTAGTTACTAAAGATAGTTATTTAAATGAATTTGATATTATTAGTAATATTAGAGAAAATGGAACTTTAATTATTAATACTATTAGAACTGAAGATGAAGTAAATACCTTATTAAGTCCTTTTAAAAAGGTTTTAAAAGATAAAAATATAAAAGTATATACTATTAATGCTTATGAACTTGCTCGTAAATGCGGGTTAGGTAATAAAATCAGTATGATTATGGCAAGTGCTATTTTAAAAGTTTCTGATTTATTTAATTATGATAAATGCATTTCTATAGTTAAAGATATTGTTAAAAAGAAATTTTCAGTTAAAAGTATGGAAATAGTGGAAGCTAATATTTTAGGAATTGATGAAGCAAATAATTATTTAAAAGAACTTATTTTAAATGATGAAACTAGTGAATTTAATTTAGATACCTCTTCAGTTTATAAAGCTATTAGCCATAGAAAAGGTAATGAACTTAAGGTTTCAGCTTTTAAAGACATGGAAGATGGAACAATCAAACATACTAATCCTAACGGCAGGGGACTTAGCGATATTGTTCCTAAATGGTTAAGTGAAAATTGTATTCAGTGTGGAATGTGTAGTTTAGTTTGTCCACATGGCGTTATTAGACCTTTCTTATTAGATAAAAATGAATATGAAAAAGCTCCTGAAAGTATTAAAGAAAAATGTGTGCCTGCGATAGGGGTAGATGAACATTATTTTATAATTGGTATTTCTAAAGAAAACTGTACTGGATGCGGTGTTTGTATTAATACTTGTCCTGGTAAAAAAGGTGAAAAAGCTTTATCTTTCCACCAATATACTAGTGATGATGAATTTGATTATTTAGTAAATAATATTAAAGAAAAAGACTTAGTTAAACTAGAAACTATTAAAGGTAGTCAATTTAAAAAGCCTAAATTTGCTTTCCATGGGGCATGTGCAGGATGTGGTGAAACAGCATATATTAAATTGCTTACCCAAATGTTTGGTGATAATTTAATGATTGCTAATGCAACTGGATGTTCTTCTATTTATGGAGCATCTATGCCCGATATGCCTTATGATTTACCTTGGGCCAATAGTTTGTTTGAAGATAATGCTGAATTTGGCTATGGTATGCTTATGGGCTATGAAACTGCTAGAAACAGAATTAGAAATTATATGGAAAGTCATGAAGATGAATTATTTGAAAAATGGCTTAATAATTCTAATGACTATAAAATAACTAAAGAAGTTTATGAAAATATAGATTATGATAAACATCTAGAACTTAAGGATTTAAAAAATTATATAACATCTAGAAGTATTTGGGCTGTTGGTGGTGATGGCTGGGCTTATGATATTGGCTTTGGTGGAATTGATCATGTTTTATCTAGTGGCGATAATATCAACATTTTAGTACTTGATACACAGGTTTATTCTAATACTGGAGGACAATCTTCTAAATCAACACCTAAAGGAGCTGTGGCTGAGTTTGCAGCTACTGGTAAGAAAAATAATAAAAAAGATTTAGCTAGAATTGCAATGAGTTATCCTAATGTTTATGTCGCACAAGTTAGTTTAGGAGCTAATATGATGCAGGTCATTAAAGCTTTTGATGAAGCTAATAAACATAATGGACCTTCAATTATTATTGCTTATACACCTTGTATTTCACATGGTATTAAAGGTGGTATGGGGCAAAGTGTTAATATGGAAGCTTTAGCTACTAAATGCGGTTATTTCCCAACATTTAGATATAATGGAGATCTTACTTTAGATAGTAAAAATCCTGATTTTGGTTTATATGATGAATTTTTAAATAAACAATCTAGATATACGATGCTTAAGGCTGTTAATCCAGAAAAAGCACAAGAATTACTAGAAGAAAATAAAGAAAATGCGATAAAAAGATTTGAATATTATCAGAATTTAGCTAGTCAAAATGACAAATAAGATTATCTTATTTGTTTTTTCTTGTTGATTATTTTAATATAATATAAATAGGAGGAGATATTATGGATCTTGATCACTAATTTAAGTATCTCTAAATAAAAACTAACTATTTAAAAATAGTTAGTTTTTTTGCGCAAAAATTAAATTTTTTCAATTTTAAGAAGGAATTTGCTATATAAATATCGTATATTACATTTAGAAGGGGCAAGAAATGACTGATTAAATGAATTATTACAACGAAATAAAAGAAACCCTTATAAAAAATGAAGTATATAAAAAAGCTAAGGATTATTATAAAAATAAAAGTGATTTAAATAATTATTATGAAGTAGGAAGATTACTTGTAAAAGCCCAAGGTGGGGAGGAACGGGCTAAGTATGGAAATAAACTAATTAAAGAATACTCTGAAAAATTAACTAAAGAGCTAGGTAAAGGATATAATATTACTAATTTAAAAAATATGCGTCAATTTTGTTTGCGTTTTAAAAAAGGTCGCTCACTGAGCGACCAATTGAGTTGGACTCATTATCGTTATCTATTGCCTTTAAAAAATGATGCAGCATTTGATTATTATGTATATATTGTTTCAACTCAAAACTTATCTGTAAGTGAATTAAGAGAAAGAATTAAATCAAAAGAATATGAAAGAATTGGTTATAAAGAAGAACTATCTGAGCTAAAAGTAAATACTTTAATTAAAGATCCAATTGTTATTAAATCTAAAAACATTCCTGAAAAAATAACCGAATATGTCCTTCATAATCTTATTTTAGAAAATATGAGTAATTTCTTAAATGAACTTGGTGAAGGATTTGCTTATATTAATGATGAAGTTAAAATAAAAATAGGAAGTAATTATAATAGAATAGATTTCTTACTTTTTAATTATATTTATAATTGCTTTGTGGTTATAGAACTTAAAGTAACGGAATTTAAGGCTGAATATGCTGGACAAACTATGAAATATATGAATTATGTAGATAAACATTTAAAAAAGCCTTATCATGATAAGACTGTAGGTATAATTGTATGCAAGAAAAATAATAAATACGTTTTAGAATATATTGGTTTTGATAAATTATTTGTATCAACATATGAATTACACCTTAAATAACTGTCAAATTTAGTTTAATTTAAGGTTTATTTAATTTTTCTATTTAAAAACGTGTTATAATTTAGATAACAAAAAAGGATAGGTACCCCCTGAAAGGACCTATCCAAATAAAAGAATAAAAAGGGGCTGGCTAGTTTACACTAGCGCCAATCCAATATAAATTGAATTGGTGATATATATATTATCACAAAATTAAAATATGTCAAGTTAAAATATAAATTTTTTTGAAAAAAGGTGATTAAATGAGAAATTTAAAGGAAATAAAAGGAATTGGTATTAATACTATTCGTGATTTTAATAATTTAGGGATTTATAATACTAATGATTTATTAGAATATTACCCATTTAGATATGAAATTTTAGAAAAATCTGATATTAATAATATTAATGATGGTGATAAGGTTATATTTGATGGTATATGTGAAAATGTTCCTAATGTTTATTATATTTCTAGAAAACTTAATAAAATGTCATTTAGATTAAATATAGGAACTAAAGTTATTAATGTGGTTATTTTTAATAGGGCTTTTTTAAAAAATAATTTATCAGTAGGTAAAGAAATTACAGTTATTGGAAAATATGATATGAGACATAATACTATTACAGCTAGTGATATTAAGTTTGGGTTATTAAAAGAAACTGTTATAGAACCTATTTATCATAGTTCTTATAAATTAAATAGTAAAAAAATAAATAAAGTAATTAATTCAGTTATTCCTAATGAAGTAGTAATAGATTATGTTCCAGATGGATTAAATGAAAAATATCATTTTATGGATAAAAATAGAGCAGTTAATTTAGTTCATAATCCGGTAGATATGTCTTCGGTAAATGAAGCTATTAAAAAACTTAAATACGAAGAATTGTTCTTATTTATGCTTAAAATGAATTATTTAAAATCTAATAATCATGAAGATGGTTTAAAAAGAAGTGTATCTTATGATGAAATTCAAAAATTTATTAATGATTTACCATTTAAATTAACATATGATCAAGAGAAGAGTGTTAAGGATATTTATAGAGATCTAACATTACCTAAAAGAATGAATAGATTACTTCAAGGTGATGTTGGAAGTGGTAAGACTATTGTTTCATTTATAGCTTTATATATTAATTATTTAGGTGACTATCAGGGTGCTTTAATGGCTCCTACTGAGATTTTAGCACTTCAACATTATAATAATATTAAAAAGCTTCTTCCTAATCTAAAAACTGTGCTTTTGACTGGTAAAATGAAAGCTAAAGAGAGAAGGGAAGTTTTGGAAAGTATTAGGAATGGAGAAGCTGATATTATTATTGGTACTCATGCTTTAATTAGCGATGATGTTATTTATAAAAACTTAGGTTTAGTTATAACTGATGAACAGCATCGTTTTGGAGTAAATCAAAGGGGTAATTTAAAAAACAAAGGTGTAACTCCAGATATTTTATATATGAGTGCAACGCCAATTCCAAGAACTTATGCTTTAACTTTATATGGTGATATGGATATTTCTAGTATTAAAACAATGCCTAGTGGAAGAAAACCAGTTAAAACAATTTTAAAATCTAATAAAGAAATTAAAGATGTTTTATATATGATGCTGGATGAAATAAAAAAAGGGCATCAAATTTATGTAATTGCTCCTTTAGTAGAAGAAAGTGAATCTATGGATATGGAAAACGTCTATGAGCTTGAAGAAAAAATGAATAAAGCTTTTGGCAAGGTTGCTAAAATAGGTGTATTACATGGAAAAATGAAAGCTGATGAAAAAGACGAGATAATGGATAAATTTAAAAATAACGAAATTCAAATTTTAATTAGTACTACAGTTATTGAGGTAGGTGTTGATGTTGCAAATGCAACTATGATTGTTATTTTTGATAGTTATCGTTTTGGGCTTTCCGCACTACACCAATTAAGAGGTAGGGTTGGACGAAATGATTTGGATTCCTACTGCGTTTTAATTAGTGATAAGGAAACTAAAAGATTAGATGTGTTAACTCATACTAATGATGGATTCAAAGTTAGTGAAGAAGATTTTTTACTTCGTGGTAGTGGTGATTTATTTGGTTTTAGGCAAAGTGGTGATATGAATTTTAAATTAGCTGATATTAAAAGAGACTATAATTTACTTTTAACGGCTAAAGAGGATAGTGAAAGATTTTTAACTAGTGATGATTATTATAATAAAAAATATTCTCATATTCGTGAGATAACTGAAAGTGCTGTGAACTTAGACTAGACTTTGGAAAATATTGGTTGACTTTTTCTAATTAATACTTTATACTTGTATTAGCATAGATATTGTATCTATGTAGGAATACTTACGGTTTAAATGTGAGTGTTCTGACCAAAACCCCCTGAAGGAGCCACTAGAGCTCCTCTTTTTTTTGTTAAAAAAATCATTTTAATTTAATATATATAATGTAAGTAATTATTATTATTTTGCATATTATATTTTGAAATAAAATTTTATTTTTTTTTAATTTGTACAAAACTTGACATTTTTTGCAAACTGATTATAATAATTGTAGTGAGTGAGGGGGAATATCATGAAAAAAATAATCACTTGTATGATTACTTTTTTTGCTACATTTGTAATGGTTATAAATGGTGCAAATGCTTTAGAAAGTGTGAATGCATCTTTAAGTACAAATCACAATGATTTATATAGTGGCGAAGAGGTAGAAATTACATTAAAATTTGATGGATTTAATGATATTAAGAAAGGAATTAATGCTTATAAAGCTACTTTAGATTACGATGAAAATATTTTTGAACAGGTGTTTCAAAATTCTTTTGCGTGTTTAAATGGTTGGGAAGAAATTCTTTATAATCCTAGTAATAAAGAATTTGTATCTATTAATAGGGTTGGAATAACAAAACCAGGCGCTGTAGCAAAAATTAAACTTAAAGTAAAAGAAGGGATGAAGCCTACTAAAACAAGTATTAAAGTTAGAGATGTTGTGGTATCTGAAGGTAAAAAGGATATTGAAGTTAAAACGGCTACAAATAATTTAAATATTGTTACAACTCAATCTTCTATTCCTTCTGAGAAAGATCCTAATAATACTTCTTTAAATAAACCTGTTAATAATGTTGTTTTAGGAACTGCTCCAAGAAGTAATTCATTTTTAGACAAAGCTCTTAAAGTTTCTGATGATATTGCTGAATTAGAAAAACAAGAAAATTTGGGTGAAGATAATATAACTTCTATAACAGATAATTCCGATAAATCTATAAAAGATTCTAAGGAAAAAGAAACAAAAAAAATTAAAAAAACTTCACATAATTATTTAAATTTATTTCTTTTGTTTTTAATAGAACTTATAATTTTGTTTGTTATTATATTTATAGTTAGAAAAAGAAAAGAAAATAATGGTGGTAAAGACGATATTGATTTTTCGGATAAACAAAAGAAATTTATGTCATTTTTCATTATAGGTATTTTATCATTTGAATTTGTTGGAACTGTTTTTGCAGCAACAATTGATTTTGCTCAAAAAGGTGAATTAAACGACGATGGTGAAATAAATTATGCAGATGTTAATTTATTACAATTACATTTAATTGATTTGAAAGAAATTGAAGATGATAAATTAGAAAATGCGGATATTAATAGTGATGGTAAAATTACAGTTACGGATTTAACTTTATTAATCCAAAAACTTGAAAAGACATTAGATTATGAAGTTACATTATCTGATTTGCGTTTTGATAATTATTATCCTAATAAAAATGAAGATGTAACATTAAAATTTGATGCATCTGTTAGTTTTGGCGCATATATTGAAAAAGTTGTTGTTAATGGAAAAGAATATGATGTTATTAAACAAAATGATTCTGATGAATATGGCATGATGGTTAATGTTGGTGATGCCTCAGGTGTTAAAGAATACAAAATTACGGAAGTTATTTTAAACAATGGTAAGACAGTTTCGGTAAATAATTCTGTTAAACTTGATGTATTAAAAACAAAACCTAGTATTAGTAATTATAGTGTGACTGAAGATGATTCTGATGTTGCAAATCTTAAAGCAAATATATCTTTTGATTTTACTGATAATGATGATAGTATGACATCTGGTGTTATTACGGTTAAAAATGATAAAGACGAAGTTGTAAAAGCTGGTATAGTTAAAAAAGGGAAAAATACTTTAGAAGTTCCAGTACAAGATGGAAAAATGTATAAAGTATATGTTTCTGTAAAATATGATTTAGATACTAATGAATTAAAACAAGAGAAAGATAATACAGGTACTTTATCATTTGAAAAAGATTTACGTATAGTAATTGAGTATGATTTTGAAATTAGTAATATTAAAACTTATAAAGATGATAATATGAGTACTACTTTTGAAAAGAAAGAACCAATTCAAATTCGCTTTGAAAGTTCAAATTTATCTAATTATGAACCTACTGAAATTACTGTAAATGGTACAAATTATACAGTTAAAAAAGAAGGGAATATCTATGTTGCAGATACTGTAAGTTTTGATGACTTAGGTGATAATAATGTTACTGTAGAAAGCGTTACTCTTGGTAATGGTAAAAAGTTTGAAATTAAAAAGGATAATAAGTTAAGCGTTAAAATTATTAAGAGAAAACCTAGTGCTGGTGATATAACTTGGGTAGAAAATG
>CAOJZV010000013.1 GCA_948466255.1 uncultured Bacillota bacterium
CTTCCTAATATTACATATTTCTTTTGAGTTTGATTCATTTTTTCCCTACTTTCTAGTTGTATTATACACTATTTTTAAAATAATTCATATTTATTTAAATTAAAATTTACACCCCCTTGACAAAGAAAAAACTACTTATAGTTAAGCAGTCTTTATTATAAGAGTAGCTATTTTCCATTTACTACCATCTTTTACAATTTTAAATTCTGATTTTTCTGATTTTTTAGTATCAGTACAAGTAAGACTTGGCATTGGATTTCCTTCGCTAGCACAGCTAGAAGCATAATTAGTATTTTGTACCTCAAAAGTCATTTCATTTTCATCTTTATTAAGTACTTTAAAACTAGCTTCCTTAAAGAAATAGTTGTCTATTTTATCTTTATACATATAATAATCATTATCAATGTTAGTAATAAATCCATTTGGATTTATTATATTATTATTTATATATTCTTCAGTAAAATTATCTTTAATTGCATCATTGTAATTTTGGACAACTGTTATTACAGAATTCTCTGCAAAAGTTTTACCATGAAGATTATTTAACTTATCAATTAAAGATTGATTAGTTAAAACTTCATCAGTAGTTTCTAATTGATCATATAATTTATCAATATCTGTTTTAGTATTAGTAAGTGTAGCAATACCCATATAATATTTTTGTTGAGCAATTTTTTCAGCATCTTCATCAGTCATTTTACCATCTGACTTCTCTTCAATATTCTGAACTTTTTCATTAGGTGAAGCTGTAATATATTTATTTATTAAAGCATAACCAAATATTGCAGCCAAAAGCAAAATAAATGTAAATAATATGCTTAATGAACTAGGTACTTTTTGATTCATATTTTTCATAAACTATTCCTCTTCCTCATTTTTTTCAACTTTAACTAAAACTTCTCTTGGTTTAGATCCATTAGGTGGACCAATTATTCCACGTTCTTCTAACAAATCTATACATCTAGCTGCCCTATTATATCCAAGTCTAAATCTTCTTTGTAAAAGTGAAGCACTAGCTTTTCCACCAGTTACAACAAATTCAACAATTTCATTGTAAAGTGGTTCTTCATAATCATCATTATTATTAACCATTGTCGTAGCGCCTCTATCTTCATTAGATACTTCTAAATTAGTATCATAGCGAGCCTTTTGCTGTTTAATAACATAATCTACAACTTTTTTAATTTCATCATCATCAATAAATGTTCCTTGAATTCTTATAGGTGTATTTTCACCTTGAGGTAAGAAGAACATATCTCCTTTACCAAGCAATTTCTCCGCCCCACTCATATCTAAAATAGTTCTTGAATCGATACTACTAGATACCGCAAACGAAATACGAGATGGAATATTAGCCTTAACAACACCAGTAATTACATCTGTACTTGGTCTTTGTGTCGCAACAATTAAGTGAATACCAGCTGCACGAGCCATTTGTGTAATTCTCATAATAGAATCTTCAACTTCTTTAGCCGCAACTAACATCAAATCAGCAAGTTCATCGATAATAACAACAATATATTCCATATGTTTTAATTTATCATCATCTGGTCTATTTTCATTTTGTTTATCAATATATTTATTATAACCTTTAATATTTTTAGTTCCACTATCACTAAAAGTATCATATCTATCTTCCATGATTTGAACGATTTTTTGAAGAACAATATTAGCCTTTTTAGCATCAGTAACAACTGGAGTAAGTAAATGCGGAACTCCATTATACATAGAAAGTTCAACTTTTTTAGGATCAACTAATACAAGTCTTACTTCATCAGGTTTAGCTCGCATTAAAATAGAAATAAGCATACTGTTAATACAAACTGATTTACCTGAACCAGTACTACCAGCAACTAACATATGTGGAGTTTTGTCAATTTCACAAAATCTTGGCTTACCCATAATATCTTTACCTAAAGTTACTAATAATTTATTATCTTTTTTATCTTCAGGTATAGATTCTAATATTTCTCTAACTACAACAGGAGCCGTAACTTTATTAGGAAGTTCTATACCAACAGTCTTCTTGCCAGGTATAGGAGCTTGTATACGAACTTCTTTAGCTCCAAGCTCTAAAGCCATTTCCCTATGAATACCAGTTATCTTACTAACTTTAGTTCCAGATTTAATTTCAAGTTCATATTGAGTAACAGAAGGCCCAATATTAGCAGCCACAACTTTACCTTCAATATTAAAATCTCTTAAAACTTGTTCGATATCTTTTACATTTTGTTTAATAGCTTCTTCATTAGCTTTATTATTTACTTTTTTAGGCCTTGATAATAAAGATGTATTAGGAAGTTTATAACCCTTATTTGGTAAAATTTCTTCCTCTTCAGAAGAAACAGTTTCTTCATTTTTATTACCAGTTAAATCATCGATTGAAGAAACAACAATTTTATTATCCTCTTCTTCGTCCTCTTCTTCATTTTCTTCTAATAAACGTCTTCTACGTTCTTCACGTTTTGCTTCATTTCTAGCAGCACTAGCTTCTTTAGCCGCATTTATTTTTTCTTTACACCATTTTAAAGCATCGTAAATTGAAATGCCTGTAAACATAATAAATCCGCAAATTATAAGGGCAAAACAAACAACTCTTGTTCCTTGTAAAGTAAGTGCCATTACAAATAATGTAGCAAATATCGCCCCAATAATACCTCCACCTTGAAGTTCATTTGCACCATTTACAAAGCCCATTAAATTATTTACAGTTTCAGTAATAACCTCAAAACCTTCAATACCATGTTTACTTAGGTTTGCAATATAACCAGTATGAGATAAAATTAAAATACCTAAAGTTAAAATATAAAATCCAATAAATCTAGATGCTAAAAAATCAGGTAGTTGTCTTTTAACCATCATATATATACCAATACCACCTACTATCAGTAGTAAAGGAGTATACCAAACACCAACTAAAAATCCTGCAAAACCTCTAATAATATCAGCAACTACTCCGAATGGACAGCAACCAATAATAGCAATTAAAATAAGAATTATTCCCTTGATTTCAATACTATATGCAGCATCCTTTTTCCCAGCTGTTTTTCTTTTTTTCTTTTTTGCCATGATTTTACCCTCCATTATCTATTACATTATAACATATTTAGGGACAAATCAAAACTATTTTAACATTTATTTACATTTTACATTAATAACATTCTTAATCTTATTTAACAAAGAATTTTTAACAACCAAATCTTCTAATTTATTAATTGAAAATGTTTTACTACCAGCATGATTAATAGATGTCCCACAATGATAAATAATATCATCATCAAGTATAAAATATCTATCATGAAAACTATCATCATAAATAATATTTAAATTATTATACTGACTATTATATTTATCAATATCAGTTTTGGTAAGTAAACTTTTATTTTTCACAATTAAAATAATTTTAACATCAATATTTCTAATTATATCCAAAACAAATTTATCAGCATAAGCATCCACTATAATTAATTCTTTTTTAGCATTACCAAAAATATCCTTTATTTTAGAATAAGCATCATATATTTGCCCATCAAAATATATTTCATTTGTTTTTTCTTCAAATTTAGAAAATGATTGCTTTAACAGTTTTATATCTTCTGTATTCTGTATAACTAAATTATTTATATATTTTTGTTCAAGTAAATTAGTAGATATATATTTTCTCATTGCCACAAAGGCTCTCATAATAGCTATACTCATTCTAGAAGCTATAGGTGTTCTTAAAATTGAAGCTAACATAGCCACACCATGCTCTGTAAATACGTAAGGTAAATATTGCCTACCCCCCACGAGATTCCTTTTTTGAGGTTCCAAATTGGAACCTCAAAAATCGATACTCTTCGTTTGTTAATTTAAAATAAAAATCTTCTGGAAATCTTTCCATATTTCTTTTTACAGCTTTGTTAATATCTTTAGTACCATTTTTACATTCATAGAGTTTTGCTAAATCACTATCTAACATTACTTGCTTTCCCCTAATTTCATAAATTATATTTTCTATTTTCTTTCCATCTACTACTTCTAATTCATTCATTTTAACCCTCCATCATTAATACATTATTAATCTTATTTAGTATTTATATTTGTTAATTTTGTTTTACTTTCTTTTTCTAACTGTTTTAAACTTTTTTCAGGTGTTGGTAAATCTTCCGGCATAGTCCCACCTAATTCCTTTATAGTATTTCTTATTTTATGGCCAACTTCATAATGCGTTTTATTAGCGCTATCTTCCCCTTTAATATTATCCCTTTTTAGCTTTTGTTCAGTGTGCGTAATTCTAAATAAATTATCTACAAGTTCTTCACTCCCCATATTATCTAAAATATCTTCTCTATATCTTAAACCTTTTCTTTTAGCTATATCATTAGCTGTCTCCCCATTATATAATCCTTTATACCCAGCATTATGAAACTTATCAAAATTTCTAACTCCTGCTGTTTTAGCAGTCTGATTTAATGAATAATTCCCTTTCCTAGTTAAATTCCTTTGATATAATCTTTTCTCATTTTCAGTTAACCCTCTATATTCTTTTTCACTAAGTTCCTGTTTCCTTGTTTGAATTGCAAAATATGTTTGGGCTAAAGCAACGACTTCTTTTCTTGAATCAGCATTTTGAGCAATTAAATAACAAGCATAACGAGATAATTTATAATCGATTATTTTTTTCGCTCCACCATTAGGCATTTTTGATGTTTTGTCGGCGCCGACAAAATGTTCTGAAGTGTTGAAATTACTATTCTCGCAAGCTTTTTGAGCTTTATTTATTACACTATCAAATTTACGCCATTCTTTGTATTCTAATATTTTTTGCAATTCCCTTGCATACCAATATTCGTTTCCATATTCATCAATATGTCTAATACTATCAAAAGTTTTTTCAGTATATAATTCTAATTCATTCATAATTTTCCTCCTTCTAAAAATGAATTCTTCAGCCCCTTCACTTGTAATATACGAGATTTATATATCAAATTCCTTGTTAAAAACAAAAAAAATTAAATTTTATCAAAAAAGACATCATTTCTGATGCCTTGATACATTTAAAATAATTCCAATACTAATTAAAGTAATCATCAAACTAGATCCCCCATAAGAAAGAAATGGAAGTGTAACACCTGTAACCGGAATAAGTCCAACAACAACCATTAAATTAAGTAAAGCCTGAAATCCAAGTTCAAAAATAATGCCGAAAGCTAAATACTTCCCAAATAAATTCTCACACTTTAAAGCAATCTTAATACTAACCGCAATAATCGTAATAAATAAAGCTGATACAATTAAAATCCCTAAAAATCCAAATTCCTCACTTATAATTGAAAAAATAAAATCCGTTTGTGGTTCAGGTAAATAAAAGTGTTTCTGCCTAGACCCCCCTAAACCAAATCCAAATAAACCACCGGGACCGATCGCATATAAAGACTGAATAATTTGAAATCCACTACCCAAAGGATCTTCCCATGGATTTAAAAATGATAAAATACGTTTTAATCTATAAGGAGCAGCCAAAATCAAAGCCACAATTCCCCCTACTCCTGCAAGACCTATTTTTAAGAAAAATTTAATATCAACTCCGCCAACAAATAAAAGTCCAATAACTCCCATCACTAAAATAAGTCCTGTTCCAAAATCCGGTTGTAACATAATTAATGCAAAAACAATTAAAGTTAAACCAAGTATCGGAATAACACCTTTCTTAATGTTATTAATATCCTTCCGATTATTATATAAATATTTACTCGTAAAAATAATCATCGCCAGCTTCATAAATTCCGAAGGCTGAATACCAAAAGAGCCAAAACCAAACCAACTTTTACTACCATTTCTTTCCGTACCCACAAACAAAACTAAAATAAGTAAGATAAAACAAACAAGAAATATTTTATTTGAATACTTATAATAATTATTAAAATCAAACTTGCTTACTAAAAACATTAAGACTAAACCGATAATTAAAAATAAACCTTGGTTTTTAACATATTTAAATGGGTCATCAAATTTATATTCAGCCCAAATATAAGAAGAAGAATAAACCATCATAAGACCAAATAAAGATAAAACTATAACCGCAAGAACCAAAGTAATATTCATCTTTCTCATATAACCACCCCATAAATAAGGGAGATTATACTAGCTATTATTCCAATAATCCAAAACATTTTAACAATGGATTTTTCTTTCATTCCAAGTTTTTCAAAAGTATGGTGAATTGGTGTCATTGGGAAAAATCTTTTATGGGTTAATTTATAATAAACAATTTGAATAATACAACTTAAAGTTTCTAAAACAAATACGATTCCAATCAACACAAGTAAAACTTCATGTCTTGTCATAATCGCATAAGCTCCTAAAGTTGCCCCTAAAGCAAGAGACCCAGTATCACCCATAAATACTTTAGCTGGATTAACATTAAAAACCAAAAAGCCAAGCAAAGCCCCTACCATTACAAATGCAAATACCGCAATATCTTCATAACCATCAAGCCAACCAGTATGCCATGAAATAATTCCAAAAGTCACAAAACAAATAAGTGATAAACCGCCAGCTAAACCATCAAGTCCATCAGTTAAATTAACTGCATTACTAGCTGCCACCAAAACAAATAAAATAAATAAGCCATAGAAAAATCCAATATCCCACTTAAAATGTAAAGTGTGAACCCAAAGTAAGGGCTCGTTCCCACCTTTCATAAATAAATAGAAAAATATAATTGCCACTATAGTTTGTAATAAAAGTTTAGTAGACTGACTAAGACCTTTATTATTACCTTTCTTAATAATTAAATAATCATCCGCAAAACCAATTAAAGTATAACTAATCAAAGTAAATAAAATAATAAGCATCGTGTAACTAAAATGAATTTTATCAAGCAAAACTAAAAGCACAATCACAAATAAAACCGGAACAATAAATATAAAACCGCCCATAGTTGGTGTTCCTTGCTTTTTACTATGACTTCTTCTAAGATAAATACTAATATTTTGACCAGCATGCATTTTCCTTAAAAAAGGAATTAATAAATAACCAAATATAACTGCAATAAGAAAGCCAATCAAAATAGCCATAACTGATTTAATTATCATAAAAAATTCCTCCTTTAATTAGTAAATAACCTTACAGTTTCACCCTCATAAATTCTAGAGCCTGCTTCCGGTGATTGATAAGTTACTTTATCACCACTACCTTCAAACTTAATTTTAAAATTCCTAAGTTCTTTAGAAGCATCCGCTTTACTTTTGCCAGTAACATCAGGAACCTCATAATATTTTTTATCCGTATATTGATATTCTTTTTCCATTCCTCCACTAGGTTTCTTAATATTAAGAGCTTTAATCGCATCAGTCAAAATAGCTTTAGCTGGAGGTCCCGCAATAACCCCTCCAAATTGTCTAACACCTTTAGGATTATCAATCGCCACATAAACAACAATTTGCGGATTGTCAGCAGGTAAAAAGCCAATAAAAGATAAAATATAATTATTATCTAAATATCTACCATTTTCAACCTTTTGGGCTGTACCAGTTTTTCCGCCAACCCTATATCCATCAATATAAGCTGTTCTACCAGTTCCGTTAGATACAACACTTTCTAAAGCATATCTAACCTTTTCACTAGTCGCTTCACTTATTACTTTACGTACTGCTGTTTTTTTAGTTTCCTTAATAACTGTATTAGTTTCTGGTTCATTAATACTTTTAACAATATAAGGTTTATATAAAGTTCCTCCATTGATAGCTGCCGAAACTGCAGTTACTTGTTGAATAGGCGTAACTGAAACTCCTTGACCAAAAGCCGTAGTTGCAAGTTCAACCGGACCAACATTTTTTAAATTAAATAAAATACCTGTACTCTCACCATTTAAATCAACACCAGTTTTACTACCAAAACCAAATCTTTTAATATAATCAAATAATTTAGTCTTTCCTAATCTTTGTCCTAAAACAACGAACCCTGGGTTACAAGAATTTTCAACAACCTCTAAAAAAGTTTCACTACCATGACCACCATGTTTCCAACAGTGTAAAGTCGCATTTTCAACTTTAATACTTCCACTATCATGATATGTATCTTTTTCTAAATCAACTTTGCCTTCCTCTAAAGCAGCTGCCAAAGTAATTATCTTAAATGTACTTCCTGGTTCATATGTTGCCCATATCGGTAAATTACGATTAATTTCTTCAGTTGTATATTTCTGATAATTATTAGGTGAAAAATTAGGTCTAGCCGAAATTCCAAGTATTTCCCCACTATTAGGATCCATCGCTAAAGCAACTACTCTATCAGGATTATATTTAGTAACCGCGTTATCTAGTTCACGTTCGATTGACGCCTGGATATCTTTATTAATTGTTAAAGTTAAATTCATTCCATTTTGAGGTTTTTCATATACTTCACTTAACTCAAGTTTATTTCCTTTCGCATCACTAAAATATTTAATCGCTCCATCTTTACCAGTTAAATATTTATCATACATAAGCTCTAAACCACTAAGGCCTTGGTTATCAATTCCTACATAACCTAAAGTATGTGACATATAAGTATCAAAAGCATAATATCGTTGCGACTCTTTAACTAAATAAACCCCATCAAATTTTAAACTTCGTATCTCATCAGCAATTTCATAAGACAATCTTCTACCTTCAGGATGAACTCTTTCAATCGAAGTTTTCTTACTAACATGCGCATACATTGCATCATAATTAACATTTAATATTTCAGCTAATTTTTTAGCTACTTCCTTTTTATTTTTAATTTGATTAGGAATAACTACTAATGAAGTTGTTGTAATATTATCAGCAAGTACTCCACCATCTCTATCATAAATAATTCCTCTATCTGCTTTAACAGGTAAATTACGACTCCATAAATTAGAAGCATAATCATTTAACTTATCATAATCTATTACCTGTATATAAAACACTTTACCTATAACTAAAATAAATAAAAAAATAATTAAGGTTAATACTATTTTCATTCTACTATGTATATTTTTAAAAAACATATGCTCCATCACCAATTAAGTATATGTCCTAGCTACCCAAAAATTGACAAAAGAAAAACCTTGCATCGCAAGGTTATTTACATTTTTCCATGTATCCTTTTTTTACTTTCATAAAACAACTTATTCATAGTTTTACTTTTTGTGTTTTATATATACAGCTCCTGAAGCATTATCTTTACCTGGCAAAGTTGGATATAAAATTTCATCACAATTCACCGATGGAAAATCAGGCTTACCATAACAAGACTCATATAATAATTTATCTAAAATATCAGTATCGGCTGTTTCATTTAAAATTCTAGTTATAGTTTTATCAGACAAAATATCAGTAACCCCATCACTTACAAGTAAAATACCATCGTATAAAGAATTTAAAATAGTATATGTTTGTAAATTAACAGGTCTTAAATAATCATCAATAGCCTCAGTAAGAATGTTATTATTACGTAAAAATCTAAAATCATCTTTTTCAAAATAATCACTTTCATAAAACTCTTCCCAAACTTCGGAATCATCTTTAGTTATTTGTTTTAATACTCCATCTTTTATTATATATGTTCTAGAATCACCAACATTACCTATAAAAGTTTCATTCTCACCCACGATAGCAAATGTAAGTGTTGTCCCCGTCATAAAATATGAATTTTTTAAAATATTCTTTGCAGTTGCTATAACCTTACTAATTTGTTTTTCTAAATTAACAGGCCCTAAATTAAAACCATAGGTCTTAAACCATTTGATAAGTTCCTTAGCTACTATCTCTGAAGCTTTATCTCCGTTGTCCATTCCTCCCATACCATCACAAACTAACAATAATTTTATATTGTCATTTATAGGCGATTGTATACAGCAGGCAAAGTCTTCATTGTTGTTTCTTCTAATACCAGTTGTAGATGCACAATCTAAAAATTCAAAATCATTTGATAAGTTAGATAATATAGCTCTATCTTTATCTCTTTTAAACTCCTTTTTACCAAAATAAAGTAAACGGAAATCATTAATACTCATACTTATATAATCACGAAGCATTGCAAGAAGTCTAGGGTCAATGAAATTACCAAACATTTTAAACGACATTTTTACCAAATCCCTAGCTCCATTTTCTTCAGTAATAAAATCTATATCCCCTACAGTTAAAATAATATCCCACATTAATTTTATATCTCTTTCATCATAAATTGATTCAGTCTCAGCCGTTAAATAAACAGCTTTTTTCAAATTATTATAAGCCTTTTCACAATATACCACTAAGTTAAGACCATTTTCATATTCTTCATATAAAGTCATATTTAAACTCCTTTCAAAGGAACAATAGTTTAACATATTTTATTTTAAAGTCAAATTTCAAAAAACATTTCGTTTAAGAAATGTTTTTAATTACAGCTTCCACCAACAGATAACATATATCTGTTTAAAGCCTCCTTACCTTCTTCATTATTAGTCGCACTAGTAAAATATTCACCATTAATTTCATCAATATCAGATTGACTTTGTTTACTGCCAGCTAAAGTATAACTAGTTACAAGACCATCTTTTAAAGTAAACGTCGCATCCTGTCCATTTACAGTACAACTAATTTCTTCACCACTTGTACATCCGCTTAACAAAAATAACATAATTCCTAATACAAATATCTTTTTCATACAATTTCCTCCTTACATTAACGGCGCGAATGCCATTAAAATTTTTCTTTTCAAAGTTTGTAATCTGCTTTCTTTCTTTTTTTGAACTAAATGAATTTCATTAGATTTTTTCAAAGTCTCCATATAATCCTTTTTAATTGCTTTTATCGTACTAGCTTCATATAACCAAACACCATTTTCAAAATGTAAATATAAACTGCGATAATCTAAATTAACTGTTCCAACAGTCGCATATTCATCATCAACAATAAAAGTTTTCGCATGAATAAACCCTGGTAAATACTCATAAATTTTAACCCCACTCTTAATAAGTTCATCATAATAAGCTTTAGTAACCTCATTAATCATTTTTTTATCAGGAATACTTGGCGTAATGATTCTAACATCAATCCCACTTTTAGCCGCTACAGATAAGGCAGTAACCATTTCATTATCGATAATCAAATAAGGTGTTGTTATATAAATATATTTATTCGCTTTATTTATTAAATTCAAATAAATTGTTTCACCCGTAGCTTCATGATCCCATGGATTATCACAATATGGAATAACAAAGCCATCAGACTTAATATTTTCTAAATCAGAAGGAAGTGGTCTATAATTGCGATAACTATATTTAGAGCCTCTAACAAAATCCCACATTGACATAAACATAATTGTCATATTCCATACTGCGTCTCCTTTAAGCATAATTCCATTATCCTTCCAATGACCAAACCTAGAAATTTCATTAATATATTCGTCAGCTAAATTTATCCCACCAGTAAAAGCAATATATCCATCAATAATAACAATTTTACGATGATCACGATTATTAAATTTGCTTCTTAAAATTGGAACAAAACGATTAAAGGTACAAGCTTTAATTCCATAACTTTCTAAAGTCTTATAATAATGATTAGGTAAACACATAATACATCCTAAATCATCATACATAAATCTAACTTCTACGCCTTCTTTAACTTTTTCTTTTAAAATTTCTAAAATACTATCCCACATCTTACCAGAAGAAACAATAAAGAATTCCATAAAAATATATCTTTTTGCTTTTCTTAATTCGTCTAGTAATTTTTCATAATATTCTTCACCAATTTTAAAATATTCTGTTTCCGTATTTTTACATATAGGTGAAAGTGAATACTTAGTAATATACATAGCCTGATTATAAGCTGTTAGGCTTTCATATTTCAGTTCATCTTTAACCACTTCATCTTGAAAAAGATTTTTTTGTTGATGAACATAAATTTCTTTCATTTTTTTCTTTTCTCTTTTACTAAGTTGTACGCCACCGAATAAAGCATAAATTATAACTCCAATAATTGGAAATACAAGCATAACCATAATCCAAGCAATTTTATATCCGGGATTAGTATTACCATTAATAATATAAAGTGCGACTAATATACCAAATAAATAACTAAAAATATAAAAATAAATAAAATTAATATTAAAATGCCAAAACATAGATACTATCATAAAAACTTGCAAACCCAAAAAAACTATTCCAATAACAGCTCTATGCGTTAAAAAACTAAATATTTTTCCTAAATATTTCACATTATCACCACGCTACTATATTTTGATTATAACAAAGTATTTTTAAATTTACAACAATTTGACACTAACTATAAAAATAGATATACTAAAAACAATTAATGGATGTGTGTTGTAATTCACCATATCCTGTGAAAATGGTGATTGGATGGAAAAAAAAGAAGTTTTCGCAGAAGGACTTTCATGGAAAAAAATATTCTGGATATTTATATTTGGATGTATTTTTGGTTGTGTTATGGAAATGATTCTTACCTATTTTCACACCCATGAAATAGTTTCAAGAAAAGGCGTTATATATGGTCCCTTCAATCCAGTATATGGAGTTGGCGCTGCCATTTTAACTATTTGTCTTGCAAAAAGAAAAAATATATTAATTATTTTCCTATTATCAGCCATACTAGGTGGTTCATTTGAATTTTTATGCTCATATTTACAGGAAAAACTATTTGGTACAATATCTTGGGACTACAGCAATCATCAATTTAATATTCAAGGCAGAACTTGTTTGCTGTTTATGTTCTATTGGGGAATATTAGGTACATTATATATCAAATTTATTTACCCGCTTCTATCAAAACTAATTGAAAAAATACCAATAAAAATTGGAAATATTATTACATGGATAATGCTTATATTCATGATAATTGATTGTATAATTTCGATAGCCGCAAGTTTTAGACAAGAAGAAAGAAAAGAAGGTATTCCTGCCGAAAATAATATCGAAAAAGTTATTGATGAAGTTTATCC
Organism: uncultured Bacillota bacterium; assembly: GCA_948466255.1. GTDB lineage: Bacteria > Bacillota_I > Bacilli_A > RF39 > UBA660 > Coprosoma. Next base: position 12,943 of record CAOJZV010000013.1, read on the forward strand.
CGATTCTAGAATGAATGAAATTTATGAAAATGGAAAAGATGCATAATGAAATGCATCTTTTATTTTATACTATTTTTTATAAATGAATCAAAAAGTGGATGACACTTAGTAGGTCTACTTTTAAATTCTGGATGAAATTGACAAGCAATAAAATGTTTATGTTTAGGTAGTTCAACAATTTCTACCAAATCACTAGCTTCATTTATTCCAGAAAACACAAGACCTTTTTCTTCTAAAACATCTTTATATTTATTATTAAATTCATATCTATGACGATGTCTTTCCTTAATATTTTCTCTTTTATAATCATCATAAGCTAAAGTTCCCTTTTTAAGTTTACAATCATAATTACCAAGTCTTAAAGTTCCACCCATATTAATAATATTTTTTTGATCAGCCATCAAGTCAATAATAGGCTCAGAACATACAGAATTAAATTCTGTGGAATTAGCCTCTTTAATTCCACAAACATTACGAGCAAATTCAATAACTGCAAGTTGCATTCCTAAACAGATACCTAAAAATGGAACATTATTTTCACGGGCATAGTTAATAGCTTTAATCATTCCTTCTATTCCACGTTCTCCAAATCCACCTGGAACAATAATACCTTTAGAATTTTTAAATACCTTTTTAAGATCTACATTACCTTCAAGTTTTTCAGAATCAACCCATTTGATTTTAATTTTTGTATTATACTTATATCCTGCATGAGTAAGTGACTCAGCTACTGATAAATAAGCATCATGAAGTTCAACATACTTACCAACTAAAGCAATTTCAATTTCTTTATCTAAATTATCTACTGTTTTAATTAAATCTTCCCAATATTTAATTTTCGCTTTAGGGGTTTTCATTCCAAATTGTTTTAAAATAATTTCATCAGCTTTTTGTTCATAATAATTTATAGGTATTTGATAAATATTTTTAACATCTATTGAATCAATAATATTTTCTTTAGGAATACTACAATATAAAGCAATTTTGCTTTTTAAATGATCATCTAAAACAATTGGACTACGAGTCACAATCATATCTGGTTGAATGCCTAAACTTCTAAGTTCAATTACACTATGTTGTGTTGGTTTTGTTTTAAGTTCATCAGAACCATAAATAAATGGCACTAAAGTTGTATGAACAAAAAATGTATTTTCTTTACCTTGCTCATTTCTAATTTGTCTCAAAGCTTCGATAAAAGATAAAGATTCAATATCACCAATAGTTCCCCCTATTTCCGTAATAACAATATCTGCTCCGCTAGTAATTCCTGCTTCATAAACTTTATTTTTAATTTCGTTAGTTACATGGGGTACTATTTGAACAGTTGCCCCTAAATAATCCCCTCTTCTTTCTTTTTCAATAACTGAAGAATAAATTTTACCAGTTGTAATATTAGAAGTATAATTAAGTTCTTCATCGATAAATCTTTCATAATGGCCTAAATCCAAATCAGTTTCAGATCCATCAGCTGTTACAAAAACCTCACCATGTTGAAATGGGCTCATCGTTCCTGGATCAACATTAATATAAGGATCAAACTTTTGCATAAATACTTTATATCCCCTAGATTTTAATAAAAGAGCAAGTGATGAAGCCGTAATTCCTTTTCCTAAACCAGAAACAACTCCACCTGTTACAAATACATATTTTGTCATAAACTACCTCCCTAAAAATAAAAGACCTTACTTTTGAGAGTAAGGTCGGCTCTCTTTCATTATACCACACCATAATTATTTTTAAAGTATAAATTTTTAAACTTTACAATTTAATAAATAAACAATTGAATATTTTAAATAAATATGATATATTTTAATTAGTGAGAGAAATCTCATAAAAAAAGGAAACATTGTAACATATCAATGTCTGCCTGAATTGTTGTTCAGAAAGACACTCTGCTTAAAGCGGGGTGTCTTTCTTTATTAATTACCCATTCTTTAGAAGAAGGATAATCAGTAAAATGATAATAACTAACAGTACTAGGATTATAAAATCTTTTTTTGTAAGCATACCAAACCCCTCCTTTCAGGAACCCCCTGAAACTGGAAGGCAGACACCAATAGCGGTTACAAATGTTTCCGAGAAAATAATATAAACTAAACAAATATAAAGGTCAAATAACAAATTTGCCATTTTTGAAGGACTTTTCTATACAAAAAAGCCAAATCTGCTATAGGCAAATTTGGCAAATTGATATAGTCTCCACTAATAAAAAAAGAAAATTCGTAAAAAAGAAAAAAGTACAAATTAATGTACTATTCTTTATTAACATCATCATATTTAGGTGATAAAGTTATTTTTACTTTATTAGAGCCTACCTCGTCACCTGCTTTTATATTTTGTGAAGTTACATATCCATAACCATCAATCTCATAATCATAACCTAAAGCTTTCATAACATAGATAACTTCACTTCTAGAATAACCTTTTACATCAGGCATTTTATTTTTATCCCCATTAGTAATTAAAATTACTTTGTCGTAAGATAAAACTTTTTCACCCTTGTTAGGATACTGATTAATAATTTTATCTCCACTGCCTATAATAACTGGTTTAACCCCTAAAGTTTCTAAATCAGTTTTTATATCGGCAGTTTTCTTATTTGTATATGAATCTAAAACTAAAGCATTAATATTACTATTACTAGTAACTTCAGTAAACATATTTTTATATTTAGCAATATTTTTCATTAAATTAGTAACACCTGTACTAAGCATATGATAAGTTCCAACATTAGGCTTTTTTATAGCTGCATAAATAATAATTTCTGGATCATCCTTAGGAAACATTCCAGCAAATGAATAAACATAAGCATTATCTCCCTTTAAGTAACCGCCTCTTTCACTTGCAATTTGAGCTGTACCAGTTTTACCAATAACATTAAATCCATCAACTTTATATCTTCTACCAGTTGCCTGTGGATCATCACTATTTATAACGTTATACATTAAATCTTTCATCTTATCAATTGTACTTTGGCTAACAAGTCTTGAAGATTCTTTTACTTTACGTTTATAAGTAGTTTCGCCAGTATTTGGATTAACAATTTTAGATACAATATGTGGGGTTAATTCTTTACCATTATTCGCAATTAAAGTAAGAGCTTTTAAATGTTGCATAACAGTTGTATTAATACCTTGTCCAAAAGCTGCATTCGCAACTTCAACTGGATATTTAAATCCTATTTTACCAGCAGCTTCACGAGACAAATCAATACCCGTAGTTTTTCCAAAACCATATTTATTTAAACATGTTTTTAAATCATTTTTATCGATAAATTTATTTATCATGTTACTAACACCGACGTTACTAGAATATTCAAATCCTTTATCAAAGTTAATAGTTCCCCAACCATCATTATTCCAGTCTTTAATTGTCGCATCCGCAATTTCAATACTTCCCGATTTAAATGTATCAGTTCCCCTATAAGTACCTTTTTCAATCGCACACATGTAAGTATAAATTTTCATTGTACTTCCAGGTTCAAAAGCATTAGAAACAAGTAAATTTTCATAATTTTTGACATCCCTTTTATTAGGATTAAACGAAGGTGTAGAAGCCGCACCTAAAATATCACCAGTTTTCGCATCCATAACCGCAATAACTGACCAATCAGGTTTATATCCTTCTTCCATAGCCTTAACTTCAGTTTCAACAAACCTTTGAATACTTGCATCTAAAGTTAAATAAATATTACTACCATCAATCGCATCAATTCTAGTTTCTTTAGTATCGGGTATTTTATAACCAAGTCTATCTTGTTGATAACTTAAATAACCATCTGTACCTTTTAAAAGTTCATCAAATTTAGCTTCGATACCAAGCTCTCCATCGATACTAGTTACAACTTTACCATCCTTATCAGTTTTTTCATTAGTTTTCGCATAACCTAAAATGTAAGATGCAAAATCACCATTTGGATAATATCTTTTATAAGTTTCTGTAAAGTCAATACCTGGTAAATTTAATTTATCAATTTCATCTTTTTTAAGTTCAGTAATATTTTTACCAGCAAGACCTAGTTCAACTTGATATTTACCTTCATCACGACCTTTAGTTAAACGTTTTTTAATATCTGCTTCATCAGCTTCCAAAACTTCGGCCAAGGCTTTTGATGTCATATCAATATCTTTAACATGATTTATTTTATTTTTAGTACTTCTTTTTTCATCCAAATAAGCAATCAAAGTATATGAAGTAACGTTATGAGCAAGAATATTGCCTTCGACATCATAAATTGTACCTCTTTTAGCATTTAAAGTTTTAGCAACTGTATTACGATTACTTGCAAATTTTTGAATATCGTGACCATTAACCGTTGGCGATAAAGCTAAATAACAATACCTACCAAATAATATACAAAGGCAAACAAAAAAAACAAAAAAGACTTTTACTGGGAATTTCCAAATATTACTTTTTTGTTTTTTCTTCGCCACATTAACACCTCTATTCATTAACGACTATGATATTATCATTATTATACGCTAATCCCATCTCTTTGACAACACCTTTAACGTTTTCAAAAGATGTTAGTTCGTTAACTTTCATTGTTAAACTTTCATTTTTCTTTTCTTGAGCATCAATATTATATTTGACCTCTTCTATACTTATTTTAAGTTCACTCACCATAGCCCCACAAAAAGTTTTAATGCCTAGTGAAAATACAAAGGTAAAAATGATTACAAAGTAAAGTAATCTTTCACCTTTACTGATTTTTGCTTTTTTAATTTTTTTCTTCGCCATAATCATTTACCCTTTCTATCACTCTTAAACGTGCACTACGAGAGCGAGCATTTTCTTCTATTTCTTTTTTAGATGGCGCTATATTAGCAACCACCTTAAATTTTGGTTTGTATTCTTTTGGAATTACTGGTAATTTACGTAATTCTTTAGGTATAGAACTTACTTCATTAAAAATTTGTTTACAAATTCTATCTTCTAATGAATGGAAAGTAATCACGCATATTCTACCACCAGGTTTAACTAAATCTAAAGCATCAGTTAAAGCGGTCTTAAAAACTTCAAGCTCATTATTAACTTCAATTCTTATCGCTTGAAAAACTTTTCTAGCCGGATGACCTTGTCTTCGGTATTTTTCCGGTACACTTTCTTTAATAATTTCCGCTAATTCCAAAGTACTTTCGATTTTTTTAGTTTCTCTATATTGGATTATTGCTTTTGCAATACTGCTTGCATACTTTTCTTCACCGTATTTATAAAATATATCTACAAGTTTCTCATATGGATATTCATTTACAACTTCATAAGCTGTAAACTTATCATCCTGATTCATACGCATGTCAAGCTTGGCGTCTTTGTGAAAACTAAAGCCCCTTTCAGCATTATCTAATTGAGGTGAAGAAACACCCAAATCAAATAAAATCCCGTCTGGTCTAATATTCCTTTTATTAAGTTCTTCTTTGATGTTTACAAAATTAGTGTTTATAATTTCATAATTAGAGCCTACACTAGCAAGTTTCTTACTAGCCTCTTTTATTGCTTCTTTATCCTGATCAAAAGCATAAAGAAATCCTTTAGGAATTTTAGCAAGAATATTTGAGCTGTGTCCACCATATCCTAAAGTTGCATCAACGATAACACTATTATCTTTTAAATTTAAATATCTAATACTTTCTTCTAATAAAACGCTTATATGCATAATGCCCCCTAGATATTTAAATTTGCAGAAAATAAGTTATCAGCAATATCAGATAAGTTATCTTCGTTTTCATCAATGAAGCTATTCCATCTCTCTTCGCTCCAAATTTCTAATCTGTCGCCAACACCAATAACGACACAATCCTTTTGTAACTCGGCATATTTAATTAATGGAGATGCAATATTAATTCTTCCTTGCTTATCAAACTGCGTATCAGTCGCCCCTGATAAGAAGAAACGCATAAAGTTACGTGCATCCTTTACATTTGGAAGTTCTTGATATTTACGCACAATATTATCCCAAACATTTTTAGGATAAACGAATAAACATCCATCAAGACCCCTGGTGACTACAAATGTTTCACCAAGTTCATATCTGATTTTTGAAGGGATAGTTAATCTGCCCTTGTCATCAATAGTGTGATGGTATTCGCCCATGAACATAAATATCCCCCACTTTCACCCACTAATTTACACCGGATACCACTATTCTACTATTTGAATGATATTTTGTAAAGTCTTTTTTCCACATTTTCATTAAATTTCTTTAAATTTTACAATAAAAAAAGAAAAGTGTGGAAAAATTTTCTAATATTTTCCATTTGTGTATAAAAAAACTGCTAATTTTAGCAGTCTTAAAATCTTTTAAGTATTCTTTCAAGTTCGTCTTTTAGTTTCGATTTACTTATTGTATCTGCAAAACCATCTTTTAAATAGTGTAACTTAATAAATTCTTTATTATCATTTAACATCACTACTACAGGTATATTAAATTTTTCATTTTTCTTAAGTTCCTGTAAGGTGGATAAAGCACTACCAGTATTTGTTTCATCATCTAATATAATTAAATCATATTTATGTTTATTAGATATTTTTTCTATAATATCTTTTCCGAATAATGAACCATGAACTACAACATTATTCTTTTCAAAGAAATTAATTATTTCAGATAATTCCTTTGCATCATCATCAATAACCATAATTTTTTTATTGCCATATAATGATTCTTCATATACTTCTAATTTCTTTGTAAGTTCTTCATCTTTTGTTTCTACTATTTTTTGATCAATAGTTATACTAACAGTAGTTCCAGAATCCTCATCACTCTTAACCATAAATGAACCACCTAGTTTTTCCACAATAGCTTTTACTTCTTTTAAATTAAAAGTAACTTGCTCATCATCTATTTTTTCCATAGATTCTTCTAAACTTAAAATATCATTTACTTTATCAATACTTATTCCTTTTCCACTATCAGTAATATCAATTATAAATCTACATATTCCATATTTAATAATAGTATTTACCTCGAATTCAATAAATCCCTCTTCTGTATGATCAATACTATTTTCAAGTATTGAAGATAAAACCTGTTTTAATTTTATTGAATCTCCATAAACATAATTAGGAATATTTGGACTTATTTTATATTCAAGTTTTATATTTTTATTTAAATTATTTTCAGCCCTATATTTTACTTCATTAAATAAATTTCTAGGATTATATCTTGAAGTATATAATTTTAAACTTTTAGTTGTCATTTTAGTAACATCCAAAACATCATCAATTGCATATTCAAGTTCCTTTCCCAAATTATTTATTTCAATTAATTCACCATTATTACTAGTCTTTTCAATTATTTGCTTAACTGGATTTTTAATACTTTGACTTATTTTAAATAAAAAATTAGATGTATTTTCATTATTTTTCTCTATTATTTTTTTATTTTTATATAACTCCTCAAGCATTTTTAAATCAGGATTTTCAATCGTAAAATACATAACAAACATAATAAAAGTTTCCATATAAGTTATAAGTAAAAGACTAGGATTTAACATTTGTAATGTCATACATCCAGTTCCTAACAATAAGAACAAAAATAAAGGTAAATGTTTTTTAGATTTTAATTGTTTATAATTCATTATCATTAAAATAAGCATTATAGTAACCATAATAGCAGAAATAATATAAGTAAAATTGACACTTTCTCCAATAGTATATCTGGTAGCAAAATTATCTTTTATAACCAAATCTATCGGTAACGCAAAAATAGTTACTACCAAAACCAAATATAAAATCATTAATACCTTTTTATTTAATTTTTGTTTTTCAGGACCTGTTGTATGATAAACATAGACCGTAAAAAGCCCTGCCCACGTTATAATATACACCAAATATAATTTCAATATAAAATCCGATAATATAGTAAAATCATCGTGTATATAAGCGGCAAAAGTACATAAAAGTTCAATTATTAACCCTAAAAAATTAGTAACAATCAAAATACTAAACAAAGTAGTTTCCGTAGTCTTAATATGCTTCTTACTAAAAAAACTAATTAATAACAAAATACTAAATAACAATGCACTTAAAGGAAAATATATCCCTGTATTCATAAAACGCCCTCCATACCTCTATTCTTTTATTTTTTCTTGTAAACTTTCACTTTTTCTTGTTCATACTCATCAGTCGCTAAATCTTCTAGATACACATAATCTATCTTATCAGCTAAGGTTCGTGGAAGTTTATCCACAAATTCAATACTAGTTGGAATTTCATATGGTTTTAATTGAATTTTATCTCCACTTTCCATAACCAATTCTTCTTCACATTTACTTAAAATATAATCCTTTAAAACCGCATCTTTTTCTATACCATCTTTCAAAACAATAAATGCCTTACTAGTATACAATTTCTCATCATCCGGTTTTTTTACAACTGCAACAGAATCAATTATATCAATATTTGATATAACATTTTGAACATAATCACAATAAATCTTATTTAAAGTAGATATTATATAATATCTAGAATCTCTACCAGTTAATGTAAAATAACCATCTACATCTAATATTCCTCTAGTTCCTGTTTTAAAATAAGTTTTACCCTTATATTCAAATTTTTCATTTTCAGTTAACTCAGAATTGTTGTAATAACCTTTAAATACATGTCCGCCAGATATACAAAGTAGTCCCTCTTCGCCGTATTTTAGCTCTTTTCCGGTTTCTACATCAATTATTATAGCGTCAGAACCAACTAATATCTTACCCACCGTTTCTGGTTTCAAAGGTATTCCAACTGCATTCGTACTAGCACCCACTGTTTCAGCATTACCTGAACCATTGCAAATCAAAACCGATGCATTATGTTTTTCAAAAAATTCTTTACCTTCAAGATTTTGCTTTACAGTTAAAAAATCTCCACCAGAAATAAAAGTATCTATAGAAGATAAATCAAAATCTTCAGGTACATTTCTTTTAATAAGTTCAAGAAGTGCCGGACTACCAAATATAATGTTAGGATTTTTACCTAAATAACACGATATATTATCCTTAGATAAATTAGGCGCAAGAATAGCTTGTCTGCCACAAAGTAATGACATTAAAGTAGATGTCGCAAAACCATATGGATAAGTAAAAGGAACACAAACTAAACTTTTTTCACCCCTCGTATTTTCCAAATGAGTTGAATTTTTCATATAAATAGCTGATGACAAAATATTTTTATTAGTAAGTAATACCGATTTTGGATTTCCAGTAGTACCACTAGTAAATAAAATTAAAGCATCATCATTACCACCAAATACATTATTACATATACCTCTTTGAAATCTAGATAAACTACCTAAATTATAATAAGAAATAGCCGTAGAAAATGGATTACTACGTTCTAATGCAAACCCCTTTTTATTTAAATCATTTCTATCTAATGTAATAATATTTTGAACTGATGTTCCTTTTTTTATTGAAGCATTATATTCATCTACTTTATCATAATTTATAAATAAAGGTGATTCAAACTCATTTAAATAACGTTTAATCTCATCAATACCCGCAAATGAATTTAAAAAAGTTGTTACCGCACCTATTCTATTAGCTGCAAAAAATGTAGTTACCGCCTGATAAAAATTAGGCATTGATACCGTAATAATATCTCCCTTTTTCACACCTAATTCTCTAAAGGCCTTTGATAAAGTAATACTATCTTTCAATAATTCCTTATATGTCGCATTTAAATCAAGACAATCAACAGCACTATCATTTTGATATGGTGCACTCATTAATTTAAACGCACTATATATATTTACATTTGGTATAATTGGATGTTTTTCTATAAATTTTGCATCCCTTAAATGTGTTTTATCAATAGATGGATACCCTGTTAACAATTTTTCATTAATTTGTAAATTTTTCATCATTTTACCCCCCTAAATAATATTTTTATTATTTTTTTGTTTTATGTATTTGTAAAGTTTTTACCTTACCGCTATTTCCATTTACTTCTATCATATCTGCCTTACTTAGTTCAGAAATAGCTTTATATCCAAGCCCTGTAACACATGGAATACCTAACTCACGCGATATGATAGCAGTATGTGATAAAAAACCACCTTCTGCAGTTATAATTGCTGAAGACCTAAGCATAATTGGAACCCAGTCAGGGTCAGTATAATCAGTAAGTAATATATCATCCTCTTCAAAAATATCTCCGTCATCTACATCTTCCAAATAAATTGGTTTACCTTGTACTATACCCGCTGATGCAGCTATTCCACTATAAGCATCTTTATCACTATCTTCCTGGACTTTATCAATAGTTTTGGTAACTGGTCTATATTGAAGCCATACTAACTCGCCATCCAAAATACACCATTCTAAATCAGATGAACTATTTAATTGTTTTTGAACTTCTAGGCAACTTTTACCAATAGGAATACCCTCAGCTTTAATGACATCATCATTATCTAAAGGCCAGTTTTCACTTGTTGGTTTTACCTTTCCAAACACAAGTTTTTCTCCATTACCTTCAGTCCATTCTAAATATCCAGTATTTAAATCATTACCAATCCAAACTCCAGAATATTCTGGCTCTTTAAATTTTTGTAAAACAACAGACATTTCTGGTTTTTTTGTTTCAAAATGTGACGAATACGCCAAAACCCTATCCGAATCAACTGATTGTCTTACCTTCTCTACAGCATCTAACAAATCATCTTTAGGAACATCTAATACAGAAGTAAACATCCCTGCAAATGATTGCTTTTCATTATCCTCCGTTGTTGCTGAACTTCTAACAGAATAATTATAATTAGCTAACTCCTTTAGTTTATTAACATATAACTCATTCTTTAAAGAGTTAACCGTAATTACATACGTTTCTGGAATATTAAAGCCATTAGCCTTCAATTTTGCAAGGCCTAAATTTTTACCACCAACAATTAAAGCCATATCGTATTTTAGCATTGTAACCCACTGAGGGTCAGTAACAAATTCATCTAACATATTTACTTGGTTTTTAAATTCTTCTAGTATGGTATCACCTCATTACTTACTGCTAGTATAACACACTTAGCAATTATATACAAAAAAGAAACTACACAAAACAAATGAATTTAGATAGTTTCTTTTCTTGAATAGCTATAATTTTCAAAAATTATTTTTTAAGAACTAATTGTTTAGGTTGTTGTGACACTAGAGTTTCAGACATTATTTCAAAAGTAGAATGTATATATTCCCCAGCCGAAGCATCAGCAATCATTTGAAGTTCATCATAAGGTAAAGACATTAAATCGCTAACACCTAAATCATAACCGTTTCCACGCCATGGTCTATCCTTGCTTTTCGGATCATCTTTATCTCTAGACCCCTTTGGCATATCCTTCATAAAATCATCAACACTATCATACCATGTATCACCATGACCTTCCTTAATTTTATCTGGTACTGTATAAGGATAACGTCTAACTGTTCCATCAGATTTTATTTCAGTTTTAGCAACCACCTTTCCAGTTTCATCATCACAACTAAACCACTCTGTTTTAGCCATTTTACTTCACCTCCCTTGTTTCTGTTTCATCTATATAATCAACGACTTCATTTGTTTCATCGTTAACTATCTCAATTCGGTAAAAATCTTTTAAAAATCCTTTGTAAACTTCCATCGCTAGTTCTAAAACTTTATGAGTTGTCATATTATTTTCATTCAAACTATCAAACTCATCCCAATCCATTAACCCATCAAAATCATTAAATAACCCTTCTGGTGTTTTAGAACAAACACCACTCAATTCACTTGTGCCATCTTTATAATAATATTTAAATCTATAAACACAGTCACTATAATCATGTTTAGAATCAACATATGCGCCAATTATATCACCTGTTCTAACATCATATATAACGTGTCCCTTTTTATTATCCACAATAGCTTCACTATCGTCTATATAATCAACGACTTCATTTGTTTCGTCGTTAACTATCTCAATTCGGTAAAAATCTTTTAAAAATCCTTTATAGACTTCCATAGCCATTTCTAAAATTTCATGTGTTGTTAATTTTTTTTCTTGTAATGACTCATATTCATCCCAATCCATTAAGCCATCGAAATCATAAAACATCATTTCAGGTCTTTGCCCACCGCAACCACTTAATTCATTTGTACCATCTTTATAATAATATTTGTATCTGTACATTCTTAATTCCCTCTTTCTTTAATTTAATCTATTAATAACCAAATATTATAAATGTCTTTTAATTAGTTCATGATTTTGGCTATTATCAAAAATTATTCCTTTAAAAGCAAGTAAATCATCCACTTTAATGTGATTGCCACCATGGTCCTCTGTCAGTTCTCCTGAGTGTTTTTTCTTTTTTATCATGGGAAACTGGTGTATCATCATATATATCAATAAATCCACCAGATGTCCTTCCTGATTTGATGGCATGAAAAATATCAAGTTCTCGAATATCAAAGTCTCGCAATTTTTCCCCTGTATCTGTAATTTTTTTATCGTCGGATGAATAATAACAAGAGTAATAAGTATGACAATCTTCTGTTTCTTTTTTTGCATTTTCCATCAATAAATCTAATTTATTCTTTTTACAATGCATTTTCAATTCCTTCTTTCTTTAATTTAATCTATTAATAACCACACATTATAACTATAATTTATATACTATAAATGCCTTTTAATTAGTTCATAACTTTGGCTATTATCAAAAGTTATTTCAGTTGAATCTAACAAATCTTCTACTTTCATTTTACCATCAAAAATATTTTGTATTTGTTCTAGTATATCATTTTTTTCACTAGCAGTTCCATATATGTATTTATCAAATAAATGCTCAGCCTGCAAAAGCGATGACACGCTCATAGACGCTATTAATTTACCAAACAATGGGGTATTATCATCTAATAGCAAGTATATGCTTTGCTTCAATATATTGAAGCGAAGACTTTCATTTTTCTTAAGCAAATCTCCACTCTTATCCAAGTATAAAGCAGTTAGTTTATCAAAAAATACTGATAACACTTCGTAATTTAAATAATTTTTAACACCATTTACATTTTCTAATTGTGAATGTACTATTTCATGCGTATAAATTCCTGGAGTTAATTCAGATAGCTTTCCAGTAATTACATATTCGGCAAAAACTAATTTCATATTTTTGCCTTTATCCCCAATATATAACGATCTAAAAAATCCATCCTCTATATCTAAATTACAATCAAAAATGACGGGGGCCTCAAAAGGATGCCTAAGCTCTATAAAGTTATTAAGCATACTTATTAATGAAGTTATATCTCCGTCATTTGTCTTATTTTCTAAATTACAATGTTCAATAATAGCATATTTTACATATGGTATTTTATTTAAAGATAGTCCATTATCTGAAAAGACATTCATCCCATCTTTCATTATTTTTAATTTACTACTATTAGATAATCTTTTTATTATAGGAAAGTCTCTAGAACTTAATAGGTCAACAATATCCAGTAATTCTGGTGTTGCTGTTAAAGGCACAACATCAAAAAATTCATTTTGCATAATTTTACCTTCCATAAATCCTCCTAATAAATATATTGCTTTCTACAATATCACTTTTGTGGAAATTTGTCAATAATAAACTTTTCAAGCAAAAAAAGTGGAACATATTTTTATGTCCACTTTTATATTACCACTTCACAAATACTTTCTTTTTTAGTTATTCCATATACTCTTTATAACTATACTCTTTTCTTATTATAGAATTGTTTTCAAAAACAAAGATTTTATTAGTTACTTTTGATAATAAATATTTATCATGACTAGCCATAATTATTGTACCAGGAAAATTAATTAAAGCATTTTCCAACTCTATTTTATTAGCCAAATCTAAATGATTAGTTGGTTCATCCAATACAAGTAAATTATAATCATCTAATATAATTTTTGTAAGTTTTATTCGCATGCGTTGTCCTAAACTAAGAGTTTTAATTTTATTGTTAAATAAATCTCTATTAAACCCCATATTAACTAAATTACTAAAGAAAAATTGTTTTTTTATAGAATCATACTGATTAGCCATTTCTATTATTGTTTTACTATCATCTAAATCAAATACATCTTGGCTTAAATAGGCTACTTTTAAAGACGACGTTTTCCATATTTCACCACTAGTAGCTTGTTCTATGCCCATAATTATTTTTATAAAAGTTGATTTACCTGAACCATTTGAACCAATTAATCCAATTTTTTCATTAGCATTTACCTCTAAATTTACATCTTTAAAAATTGTATTACCATCAAATGATTTCGATAAATCATTTACTCGAATAAGAACTTTAGAACCGATTTTACTATTACTAAATTCAAATTTAATATCCTTTTTATCTTTAGGCTTTTCTATAAAATCTTTTTTCATTTGTTCTAATCTAGTTCTCTTCTGTTTGGAACTTCTAGCTAATTTAGCTGCCTTAACTTGATGATAATCCTTTACACCTTTAACTTTGGCATCAGATCTACTACCACCCTGTTTTCCAGCCTCACGTTCACCTTTTTCTGACCATTGTCTAAGAGTATTAATTTCTCTTTCTATTTTCTTTTGTTGTTTTTGTTCTTGTTCATATTTTTCTTTTAATGCTATTTTTTCTCGCTTTTTTTCATTTTGATAATCATCATAATTACCATAATAAACTTTAGCATTACCGTCTTCTAACTCTATAATTTTTGAAACCGTCTCATTTAAAAAATAACGATCATGTGAAACAACAATAACAGTTCCATTATAATTATTAATTCTATTTACGAGCCAATCGACTGATTCAATATCAACATGATTAGTAGGCTCATCTAATACAAGTATCGATGGATTAGAAGCTAATATTTGAGATAAAGCGATTTTAGTCTTTTCTCCACCACTCAAATTTGTTAGTCTCTCTGGGCTAAAATCAATATTTTTATTTATATTTAATTCACTAAATAACTGTAGAAAATCAGATATATTGTTTTCATCACTAACATCCATAAAATCATTTAAAGAATATTCAGTAGTTTGTTTTAAATATCCAATAGTATCTTTAGCAGATATTTCAATTTTACCAAAATCTGGTTCTTCAATACCCATAATCACTTTAATAAGAGTTGATTTTCCACTACCATTATCTCCAACTATACCAATTTTATCGCCACCATTAATATCTAGATTTATTTTATTTAAAATTTGTTTATCGCCGTATGATTTAGTTATATCAACCAATTTAATAGACGACATAATATCACCTCACTTTTATAATTTTTATTTATTATGCCCATCTATTCTCATTGGTATCACCTCGTTTCCTATATATAATATAACATATTTTAATTAAAATCACCATTTATGGCTTTTTCAATTTGATGTAACCCATTTATATTTTTATAATCATAATGTAATGCTTTTAAATACTTTTCCAAAAATATATCTTTGCGTTTTGAGTTATACTGCATAATAAAACGTGGATGCTCTAATGGTATAATTTTTTGGAAAAAGTGATATTCATTATTTATTTTGGTTAAAAAGTCATAATTTTGACCACTACCTATGCAATAACATACTGATGTATCAATTCCAAAATCAATTTGAGTTTGTATTGAACGAACAATTAACTGATATAATGCTGCTTGCAATTTTTTACTATCATAGTAATTACAATTAACTTCATTTCCTTTTGAGCTAATTTTAACAATACCAAGCGGGCAAACAAAATTCATATAAAAATCAGAATAAAATTTTTCACAGCCACCATATGTTTCAATTACATCATATAAAAATCCTGATGACGATTTATTAATATAAAATTTATCTATCATAATACCGGTCTCTTTTTGAAGATGTGCCGCATCCTCAAAAGGTACCCCCGTAATAGCTGTCCCACGTCGTGCAGGTGAACTTCCCAATATTAGACGACGTTTATTATTATCATTATAAAATTTTTTATAAAATTCTAATGTAATCTTATTAACTGTATCTTTTTGATTCCCATTAAATGGATTTATAATTTTAAAACCATCAGGTAATTCCATTGATATTTTAGATAATTCATTATTAAATTGTAATACTTTTTGAGCAAATGTTTTTTCTTTGTCCATTATTTTCCTCCTATTCTAAAAGGCATCTTGATAAAACCTTTTTATGGATACAACATAAGTAACAAATTCATTTAACATATTATCACCACATTACTTACTGCTAGTATAACACACTTAGCAATTACATACAAAAAAGAAACTACACAAAACAAATGAATTTAGATAGTTTCTTTTCTTGAATAGCCATAATTGTCAAAAATTATTTTGAATAATTTTACCATTCATAAATTATCCTATAAATATATTGTATTTTTCAATATCACTTTTAAAAAAATTCTAATTTAAATTAATCACTTACTCTAATGTTAACACCATCAACATTTTTATATACTCTTTTTGAATTTTTTTCATTTCCATAACATTATACCTCCTTATAATAATCTATTACCCTATTCAAATTATATAATAAAATTTCTCCCAATTCAATAAGTGTGAGAAATTTATTGATTTCTCAAAACTATTATATACAAAAAGAAAAGTCCATGGACTTCTCTTCTTAATAATAAATACAAGAGCCAAGTAAAATTGCAAGTAGGATATATAATACTAATATAATTAAATATCCACAATTATTACTATGCCCTCCACATGGATTACCGCATTGGTTTCCACATGTATGCTCATTATTGCAAGCCATAATTACCCCCTTCTAGAGACTTATAGGTAAGCCCCAAGTATGATTATTAAAAGAATAAATAATACTAAAACGATTGCTGCTGCACTTACGCCTGTGTTACACATATAAATCATCCTCCTTTTTGTCTTTTCACATTATTGTATGGAAATCTAGGGATTGTGTGAGTACTATTGCATAAATTATTTAAAAAATATTGTCATTTAACATGAAATTTGGTAGAATTAATATGTATGAAAAATAAACATACAACATGAAAGGAAGCAAAAATATATGAAAAAAACTTTATTAACATTAGGAGTTTTCGTTCTTGTACTTGGATTAGTAGGATGCGGAAAAACTCCAACACTTAAAAATGGTGAAGAGATAGTAGCTGAAGTAGATGGGAAAAAATTTACTGTTGAAGATTTATACGAAAAATTAAAAACACAAGGTGGAGAAACTACCTTAACAAACATGATTGATGAATTTATTCTAAATAAAGAGGTAGAAACTGATGAAGATGCTAAAACATATGCTGAATCACAAATAGAATCATACAAATCATCATATGAAAGCTATGGTAAAGACTTTAATGAAGCACTAAAAGAAGCAGGATATGCTGATGAAGATGCATTCAAAGAAGCATTAATCGTTGAATACAAAAAACAAAAAGTAGCTGAAGATTACATTAAAGATAATATAACAGACGAAGACATTAATGACTATTATGCAAATAATATTTATGGTGATATTGAAGTGAAACATATTTTAATTTCACCAGACGTCGATGATAATGCAACTGATGAAGAAAAAGAAGACGCTGAAAAGAAAGCTAAAGAAGAAGCCGAAAAAATTATTAAAAAATTAGATAAAGGTGAAAAATTTGAAGATTTAGCTAAAGAATATTCAGATGATAAAGGTACTGCCAAAAACGGTGGTAAATTAACAGCTACCTATGGAGAAGTAGTTGATGAATTTTGGAATGCTGCAAACGAATTAAAAAATAAAAAATATACAACAGAGCCAGTCAAAACTGAATATGGTTATCATATAATTTATCGTGTTAAAGCTAATGATAAACCAGAATTAAAAGATGTTAAAGATACAATCATTGAAAAAATAGTTGAAGACAAATTAGCAAATGATACAACTATTCAAGCAGAAGCACTAGTTGAACTTCGTAAAAAATATAATTTAAAAATAAATGATAAAGATATCAAAAAAACTTACAACACCAATGTTAAAGAATCTTTAGCAAAAGATGAAAACAGTTCAAATTAATGAACTGTTCTTAAATTAAAATCTCAACCGCACCATTAAGGTGCGGCTTTTTGATATAATAA
>CAOJZV010000014.1 GCA_948466255.1 uncultured Bacillota bacterium
GAAGACGAAGAAAACAAAGAAAGATAATAATAATATCAAGTCTAACATTATTATTTATAATGACAATAGGATATGCAGCATTTCAAACAAATATAAATATAACTGCTAAAGGAAATATATTAGAAAAAGGAATAACAATAGATGAACTTAAAAATAAAGTGACAACATCAGGAGATGGACTTTACCAAGATACATTAGAAAGTGGAAGATATGTATATAAAGGTGCCAACCCAGATAATTATATCTTATTTAATAATGAACTATGGAGAATAGTAGCTTTAGAAAATGATAATACAATTAAAATCATAAGAAAGGATAGTGTAAATGTTTTATATGATTTATATACACCAACTGAAGGCAGGAGATTAAATTCTAATAATACCTATTGTAAACAAAATTTTGATGTTTATTATGGATGTAATGCGTGGAATAGTGTAAGTGGCAATTACACAAGTAGTGGAACTACAGGTACAGTAACACAAGATGCTGAATTAAATATTTATTTAAACGGAACATTTTATAATAATATAAATGATAAAGATAGAAGCTTAATTGTTAAACATACATTTTATAAAGGCCCTGTGAATGGTGTGGATACAAATATTTCGCCTGGAATAAATGATGTTATAAAGGATGAACAAACAGATAGTTGGACTGGATTTATTGGACTTCCTAATTTAAGTGATTGGTTTAAATCATCATCAAATTCTAATTGTCTTTCTAGTACGACTGAATGGGTAGGATCAAATGACCGTAAATGCCCAACTAACAATTATATGCAAGGAGAACTTACTACTGTATTTATGTCACCTGACAATAGAACAAAATATAATCATAGTTTAATTTGTTCAGATAATCAATATGGACTTATAGGTTGTAATGGAGGTTATGTAACCACTGATAAAAAAACATCAAATTTTCCAGCACTTTTCATAACTGCAAACATCACCTTAAAAAGCCAGGGAACAAGTGAAAAACCATATACAATAATAACAACATAAATAAGGTATATCTAAGAAAAAAATTACCTTGTTTTTTTTTTTTTTTTTTATGATACGCTGTATATGGTGGAAAAGAATGAGAAGAAGAAAAAGAAGAAAACAAAGAAAAATAATAATAATATCAAGTTTAACATTATTATTTATAATGACAGTAGGATATGCAGCTTTCCAAACAAATATAAATATAACAGCTAAAGGAAATATATTAGAAAAAGGGATAACAATAAATGATTTAAAAAAACTAACTGTAACATCAGGAGATGGATTATACAAAGATACATATGAAACAGGAAGATATATTTATAAAGGCGCCAATCCAGAGAATTATATCTTATTTAATAATGAATTATGGAGAATTATTTCTATAGAAATAGATAGTACTTTAAAAATAATAAAAAATGAACCTTTAGAAAATGCAATGGCATATGATACAAATGGGCAAAATAGTTTTACAAATTCAACTTTAAGCATCTATTTAAATAGTGGTTACTATGAAACTCTAATTGAAAAAGATAAAATAGTTGCTGGTAACTTTTATTCAGGAATATTAGAACCATATACCGACAAGAGTATTACTCAAATAATTAATTTAGAAAAACAAGAAATTTTTAATGATAAAATTGGATTACTAAGTTTCTCTGAATATATGAAAGGTAGTAACAATAATGAATGTAAATCTTTTGTTGATGCAAGAGTAACTACTCCAAATTCGCCATGTCATGAAGATAATTATTTGCATAATTTGAATTATAGGGGTGGTATATGGCTTTTAAATTCTAGTTCTACATCAAGAGCTTATTGTATGTGGAATCAGATTGATCCTTTTGGTATAAGTCTTATAGAAAAAAATACAGTTTTTCATCCAGATGATAATTTACTAAAATTCAAGGTACAACCAGTTTTGTTTTTAGTTTATAATATCACCCTAAAAGGAAAAGGTACAGAAACAAATCCATATATAATTAATTAAAGGTTTATTAAAAACCTTTTTTTTGATAAAATAAAAGTGGTGATAATATGGTGGATGAATTTTTAAATTACTTAGAATATGAAAAAAACTTTTCTAAACATACAATAATAAATTATAGAAAAGATTTAGATAACTTTTATAGTTATTTAAAAGAAAAAAATATAAAAGATGTTGATGTAGATTTTATAAGAGGATATTTAAAAGAACTATATGATAAAAAATATTCACCATCATCAATTTCGAGAAAAGTAAGTTCATTAAAAAGTTATTTTAAATATTTAGAAGCCGAAAATCAAATAAAAAATAATCCAATGACTTTAATAAGTAATCCAAAAAAGCAAAAAAAATTGCCAAACTTTCTAAATTATAATGATTTAGAAAAACTATTAAATACACCAGATCAAGATACTGAAGAAGGAATAAGGGACTTACTTATCTTAGAAGTGTTATATTCAACAGGTATCCGTGTAAGTGAACTAGTAAACATAGAAATAAAAAATATAAATTTTATAGAAAATAAAATATTAGTTTTAGGAAAAGGTAATAAAGAAAGATATGTTTATTATGGAAGTAAATGTAAAGACAGATTAAATGATTATTTAAAAATAAGAAATGCTAGGACTAATTACTTATTAGTAAACAAACACGGAAACAAATTAAATGAAAGAACAGTTAGAAAAATAATCGAAGAAACTACCAAAAAAGCCGGAATAAATGTTCATGTTACCCCTCACGTTTTAAGACATACATATGCAACTCATATGTTAAATGAAGGAGCTGATTTAAAAAGCGTAGGGGATTTACTAGGCCATGAAAATTTATCCACAACCCAAATATACACTCACGTTTCAAATGAAAGATTAAGAAATGTTTACTTAAATAGTCATCCAAGGGCAAAAAAATAGTAAAATTTATACAAATATCTATAAATAAATGATATAATGATAAAAGAATAAAAGGAGGCACATCATGACAAAATATGTATATCTTTTTAAAGAAGGCAATAAAGACATGAGAGATTTATTAGGTGGAAAAGGAGCCAATTTGGCTGAAATGACAAATATGGGACTTCCTGTACCTAATGGTTTTACAATCACAACAGAAGCATGTACAAAGTATTATAAAGATAATGGAATTATTAATCAAAAAATAGAAACAGAAATATTAGATACTATTAACAAACTAGAAATAGAAACTGGTAAAAAAATAGGTAATAAAGAAAATCCATTATTATTATCGGTTAGAAGTGGTTCACCAATAAGTATGCCAGGAATGATGGATACCATTTTAAACTTAGGTCTCAATGATGAAATTGCTAGAAATTTAGCCAAAGATGAAGATAGTATTAGATTTATTTATGATTCATACCGTAGATTAATTATGATGTTTGCCGACGTAGTAAGAGGAAAGGGCAAAGAAGAATTTGAAAAACTAATCGAAGATAAAAAAAGAAAACGTCATATAACTACAGATTTAGAATTATCAGCTGAAGATATGTATGAAATCGCTATGGAATCAAAAAAAATTTATAAAAAACTTACTAGAGAAGAATTCCCAGAAAATCCATTAATTCAGTTGTTAGAAGCTGTAAAAGCTGTTTTTCGTTCATGGAATACTGAAAGAGCAAAAATATATAGAAAAATGAATAATATAAGTGATAGCTTAGGGACAGCGGTAAACGTTCAAGAAATGGTTTACGGTAATTTGACAGACGATTCATTAACAGGGGTAGCTTTCTCACGTAACCCATCAACAGGTGATAATAATTTATATGGTGAATATTTAGAGAAGGCCCAAGGAGAAGATATCGTTTCAGGTGTTAGAACTCCAAAATCAGTAGAATCTATGGAAAGAGATTATCCAGAAATTTATAACGAATTAAAAGGTATTTCTAAAATTTTAGAAAAGCATTATAAAGATATGCAGGATATGGAATTTACAGCCGAAAAGGGTAAGTTGTATATTTTACAAACAAGAAATGGAAAACGAGTAGCCAAAGCCGCATTAACAATAGCTGTAGATATGGTTAATGAAGGATTAATAACTAAAGAAGAAGCTTTAATGCGTATAGAACCAGAAAGATTAAATGAAGTATTACATCCAACATTTGATGAACAATCATTAAAGTATGCAAGTTTAATAACAACAGGTCTTCCTGCTTCACCTGGAGCCGTATCAGGTAAAATATATTTCAATGTTAAAGATGTTATTAAAGCAAAAAAACAAGGAATAAATCCAATTTTAGTTAGAAATGAAACATCCCCAGAAGATATAGAGGGTATGAATAATGCTGTTGGAATTTTAACCGTGAGAGGTGGTATGACAAGCCATGCTGCCGTAGTTGCTAGAGGTATTGGAAGATGTTGTGTAAGCGGTTGTCATGAACTTACTGTAAATGAAGACACTAAAACAATGATTATAAACGGAAAAGTTTATCGTGAAGGAGATAATATTTCGTTAGATGGTTCATCAGGAAAAGTTTATGAAGGAATAATAAAAACAAGTGATATAAATATTAGCGGTGACTTTGAAATATTTATGAATTGGGCAAAAGAAATCAAAAAATTAGAGGTTAGAGCTAATGCTGAAACAAAAAGTGATGCAAAAACAGCTTTTAAATTTGGTGCTGAAGGTTTAGGCCTTGCTAGAACAGAACACATGTTTTTTGAAGAAAATAAAATACTTGCTATCAGAAAAATGATTGTGGCTAGAACTAAGGAAGAAAGAGAAAAGGCATTAAAAGAACTATTACCAATGCAAAGACATGATTTTGAAGAAATTTTTAGAATCGCTAACAACCATAAAGTTACAATCAGATATTTAGATCCACCTTTACATGAATTTCTACCAAAAACCGAAAAAGAAATAGATAAATTAGCCGCAGTATTAAATATAACCGAAGAAGAATTAACTGAAACTGTTAATAATTTAAAAGAAGTTAATCCAATGATGGGACACCGTGGATGTAGACTTGCTATTACATATCCAGAAATTGCTTTAATGCAAACAACAGCTATTATTGAAGCAGCCATTGCTGTAGCTAAAGAGGGATATAAAGTATATCCAGAATTAATGATACCATTAGTAGGGGATATAAATGAATTCATGTATTTAAAGAAAATAATTATAGATGCTATTAATCAAACTTTTGAAAGTTATAACATGAAGGTAGATTATGAAATTGGAACAATGATAGAAGTCCCAAGAGGTGCAGTAGAGGCTGATAGCCTTGCCAAAGAAGCATCATTCTTTAGTTTCGGAACAAATGATTTAACTCAAATGACATATGGCTTTTCAAGAGATGATGCTGGAATATTTTTAGAAGATTATTATGAAAAAGGGATTTTTAAAAAAGACCCATTTAAAACAATAGATAAAAATGGAGTAGGAAAACTAATAGTTGTTGCTACATCTTTAGCTAGAAAAACAAACCCAAATATTGAACTAGGAATATGTGGAGAACATGGAGGAGATCCAGACAGTATAGAATTCTTTAACCAAATAGGATTAAATTATGTTTCATGTTCACCTTACCGTGTACCAGTTGCTATTTTAGCTGCTGCTAGAGCCGTTATAAAGGAGAAAAATTAATGAAAATTTTATGCGTTGGACATATAACATACGATACAACATTTCCTACTGACAGTTTTCCAAAAGAAAATACCAAAGTAAGGTATCATGAAAAAACAGAATGTGCTGGAGGCCCTGCAGCTATTGCCGCCTTTCTTTTAGGCAAATGGGGAGAGGATGTTAGTATAGCTGGCTTACTTGGTAATGATGAATATGGCAAAAAAATAAAAAATGAATTTTCATTAAACCGAGTTAATACAAGTAACTTAGTTTTAGATAAAAATATAGACACATCACATAGTCTAATTTTAGCTAATAGAGTAGAGGGCTCTAGAACAATATTAATGTATGTACCTAAACATGCAAAATTAAATCCATTTATTCCAAACGAAAAACCAGACATAATCTTATTAGATGGACATGAGTATGAAGCAAGTAAAGACTTATTAAAAAAATATCCAGATGCTATAACCATTATAGATGCTGATAGAGATAAAAAAGAAGTAGTTGAACTAGCTAGAGAAGTAAAATATTTAATTTGTTCAAAAACTTTTGCTGAAAAAGTAACAGGAATCAAAATAGATTTTAATGACAAATTAACTTTAGTTCAAAATTATACAAAAATGGAAGAAATGTTTAAAAATAATATAATAATTACTTTAGAAGAAAATGGTGTTTTATATAAATATAATAACCAAATAAAAATAATGCCAGCTATTAAAGTAAAAACTATAGATTCTACTGGCGCAGGGGATATATTCCATGGTGCCTTTGTCTATGGACTTGCTAATAATTTTGAATACGAAAAAAATTTAAAATATGCAGTATTAGCTTCAGCCTTATCAGTAACTAGAGTAGGCAGTTATAAATCAATTCCAACCTTAAAAGAAATGAATGATATATATGACGAAATTAAATGAAATGATTTTTATAGATAACTATCCTAAACTAGATCTTCATGGATATGATAGAGATAGTGCTAGAGTAGCTATAAATGATTTTATAAATGATAATCATAAAATGAAAAAAGAATTAATAACAATAATTCATGGAGTAGGTACAGGAATAGTAAAAGAAGAAACAAAAAGAACATTACAAAAAAATCCATTAGTAATAGATTTCAAAATTTGCAATTCTAATGAAGGCTGTACAATAGTCCAAATAAAAGTCTAATCATAGTTGGGCTTTTTATCTTGAAAAAATATAGATACTATTATATAATGTAAATATAATAAAATAAGGAAGGTGCCATATGAAAAGAAACGGATTTACATTAGCCGAGTTATTAGGAGTAATAGTAATAATAGGGTTATTACTATTATTAATCATCCCCTTAATAATAAACGGAGTAAAAAATAGAGAAAATGAAGTATCAGAAATGCAGAATCAAATTATATTTGAAGCTGTAGGAGAATATATGGATGCCGATAAAGAAAAATATCCAAATCATCCAGGAAATGTATATTGTATAACAATAAAAGAATTAAAAGAAACAGGAAAATTAACAGAAGATGTAAAAAATATAGTTGAAGGAAAAGACTATGACGATAACTATACAATAGAAGTAAGAATATCAAATAATGGAGTAAGAAAATATAGTGCGAATAAAGAAAACTGTGCAAACTATAAAGACAAAGAAATAAGAATAATAGTAAGTCCATCTAATGAAAAATGGTCAACTAAAAAGACCGCGACAATATCATATCCAGATTTAGGTGAAGGATATACTTATCAATATAAAATCGATGATGGAAATTGGATAACTACAAATAAAGATGGTATTACATTAGACTTTGATAAAGATGCCAAAATAGAAGCAAAAATGACAGGGCCATCAGATGTTACTAAAAAAGGAAAAATAGAAAAAATAGATACAGTAAATCCAATAATAAAATCAGTGAAAAAAGGATCATGGGTTTATACAAATAATGAAGCTAAACAGCAAATAAGTATAGAACTAACTGATGCCCATAGTGGAGTTGGCGGATATTGTATAAAAACAAATACAACAAAACCAGATAAAAATGATTCATGTTTTAAAACAGTAAGGTTTCCAGCATATGGAGGAACAGGAACAGTAAATGTAGAGTTACCATTAGGAACATATTATATATTTGCTAAAGATAGAGTCGGAAATGTATCAGATTATGATCCAAATAATAAAAATTTAACATTTAAAGTAGAAGATACAATTCCACCAACAATAAGTCTAAGCCAAAATACAAATACAACTTGGACAAACGCAGGTAGAGAAATAACATTAACCATAGAAGATAAAGAGAGTGGATTAAAATCAAACCAAAAAGTATATTACGCATGGAGTACAAGTTCAACAACTCCACCAAGTAGTTATACATCATATGTAACTACAACAAATGCTGTAGGAGCAAAATCAACCACAGTAAAAATACCAGCTAGTGCATCATCATCATTAAATGGAACATATTACTTGTGGATAAAACAAGGAACAGTATCAGATATTGTAGGAAATTTATCAGCCCAAGTAAAAAGCGGACAATTTAAGTTTGATAATACAAAACCTACATGTAACATAGATACTGAAGAATATCCATATAATTGGGGTGAATGGTATAATGGTAATGTAAATATAAATCTTTATTATGACGATAAAGAAAGTGGAGTAAACGCAGGAGATTATATTTTAACTACATCATCAACACAACCAACTAATTTTAATGGTACAAATAGAATAACATTAAAAACTGATACAAATGGAACGACATATTATGGCTATGTCAAAGATAAAGCCGGTAATGTAGGTAAATGCCAAAAAACAATAAAAAGAGATACAACCCCACCAACATGTTCAACATCTGAAAGTGGAACATCAGGTAAGAATGGTTGGCATGTAGGTCCTGTAACAGCTAAATTAACTGATAAGAGTGATAATGGTAGTGGAGTAGCATCATATGGTATGTCCCACTCATCAATTCCTACATATAACGGATATACTCAATTAATCCAAAATGATGATTCAAATGATTTCCGTTTTTATGGTTATGTCAAAGATAATGCTGGTAATGAAACCACGTGTGGAGGAAATATTTCATATAAAAAAGATTCAACCCCGCCAACCTGTGGAATAGAAACAGAAGGTGGAATACACGGAGTAGCATATAATGATAAATGTGAGGCAATCCATTATGAAACAAATAAGTGGTTTAAGGGTAACAATAAAAATGGTGATATAGATGGTACTGATCCAGCTGATGATGTTAAAATATTATTAAATTTTAATGATGGTGGTCCAAGTGGCATCAATAACAATATAACTAAACTTAGTGGACCAATAGGAAATCGAATTAGTAATACTGAAATAATATTATCCACTTATAAACATGATACACCAGAAGAAGGGGCTGAATTTAGTGGCCATGTTGAGGATAATGCTGGTAATTCTTGCGATGATGTAAAAACTATATATAGAGATACTGTAGCTCCAGTCACAAAAGGTAATGGTACTAATTGTATAGCTAACAAACCACCAAGTTTTAAACCTACACCTAATCAAACGTGGTTTTATGGTTTACCTTATTTTGATCAAACGTATAGTAATTTAGGCGGAGAGCATGGGTCTAGAGTAGCTTTTTCAGTCATAATTTATATTGAAAATGGATTACCGCAAACAGATTGTTTTATAAATCTTAATCCAAGTAAGGGAGATACAGTTATGGATGTTATAGCAGCTACAGATGATCAAACGGTAACTTTCTATGCCTTAACAGTTTGTGATGTCGCTGACAATTGTAGAGTAGTTACACCACCAGAAGGAAGTTATACTAAACCAGCTACTTGTCCATAATTTAAAAACCAATAAAAGAATGATTTTGTCATTCTTTTTACTTGTTTTATATATTAATATAATAAATTGACAAACTATAATATTTATGTTAAAATACTAGACATTTATTGGGGGGATTAAATATGTATGAAGAAAATAATGGAAATTTTGCATTTAAAGATTTAATCATGAAAATCCTTTTTATTGTTATAGTACTTTTCCTTATTATTTGGTTATTTCCAACAAAAGGTTATATAAATAAACAGATTGATAAGAAAATAGGCGTTTCAGAAAATCAAGTATTTACAAACAATATCAATACAATGAAAGAAGCTGCATTAGGTTATTATATAGGTAAAAATTTACCACAAAAAGAAACTAAAATGTCATTAGAAGAAATGTTAGATAAAAACCTGATAACTGAATTAATTGATAATAATGGCAATACTTGTGATACTAAAAAATCTTATGTAAAAGTTACAAAAAATAAAGAAGATTATAAATTAAAAGTAAACTTAGCTTGTAAAAATAAAGAAGAATATGTAATCAGTTATTTTGGTACATATGATTATTGTACAAGTGACGTTTGCGAAAAAAAAAAATTAACTGAAAATAATGCTGAAGAAACAAATAACGAAGTTGTAGCCAGCGAATGTAGATATTCAAAAAGCAGTAATGGATATTGGTCAAATTATGGTAATTGGTCAAATTGGACTACACAAAAAATAACTAACTCAAATAGTAGACAAGTTCAAACTAAAGTTGAAAAAATCCAAACAGGAACTACTACAGTACAAACCGGAACTTTGGCTCAAAAACAAACTCCTAAAAAACTAACATATAGTAATGGCTCAGTAATATATGAGTGTTCTAGTGAATTTGATAACGCTGGAAGGTATATGACACCAAGATATTGTATAAAAACAGTTCCAAAATATGAACAAAAACCAGTTTATAAACAAATTACATATTATAGATATCGTGATCGTAAATATGTAAATAATAATACCGATTATAAGTGGAGTACTTGTAATGATGAAGAATTATTAAATAAAGGATATATAAAAACAGGGGAAACAAGATAATACACCATAAGGTGTATTTTTTTTGTAAACCAGTTAGAAAAAACCTTCTAAATGTTTGACTTTAACTTAATGCTTATGATATTATTGATATAGTAGGAAAATAGACAGAAGGTGATGAAACTTGGGAGAAAAATATATATTTGAATATGAAAATGAGAACAATTTCAAAAAACTTGAAAGTGCTTTAAAAAAATATAATATGCTAGCCTATAAAAAGTTATATTTTGAATATTATCCACTATTAAAAGGTGGAACTATCATCGGGGAAAAAACAAAAACAGATGAAAACGGTGATTATTACGAAGTAAAATTACCAACTGATGCTTTATTTTCCAAAGTTCATGGAGATGCAAAACTTCATTACTGTATAAACGAAGCTAACAAAATAATTACAATTTTAACATTAAGCCCTGAAGATATATTAAGTGAAGGGCACCAATCAGAACTTGTAACATATAAAGGTGTTATGGTTTCAAAAGAACATTCAGAAAAAGATATGTTTAAAATAAACTTATTAAATATGATTCAAAAATAAGTCAAATTAAATAATGACTTATTTTTTATTAATTTTTAAAAAAATATTGCATAAAATATTGTAATATGTTATTATATAAAAGTCAGATGTATGGACCCTTAGCTCAGTTGGTTAGAGCATCCGGCTCATAACCGGACGGTCGATGGTTCGAGTCCATCAGGGTCCACCATTTAAATGCGGGCGTGGCGAAATTGGTAGACGCACTAGACTTAGGATCTAGCGCCTTACGGCATGGGGGTTCAAGTCCCTTCGCCCGCACCAATAAGAAATTAACCGTTTTATAAACGGTTTTTATTTGTGCAAAAATCGACCGTCAAATATAAAAAGCACAATAAACCTAGATATATAAGAAAAATATTAATATTTTCTAACTTTTAGTGATGAATTTTTATTATTTTGTGTTATAATCTTATAAGCAGTATGTTGTAAAGTAGTATGTTGTAGGAAAGGAGTATGTATGAAAAATAATATCGCCGATTCTATAAATGGTGAAATTACACAAAAAATACTAGATTTACACTTAATAAACAATATAAAAGAATCTAATCTCAAAATTAAATACTTAAATGCAAAAACTAAATTTTATGAAAACCAAATTCAATTATTAAAGGAAAGCAAACCACTTAAATTTAGAAAAAAAGCTTTAAAACAATATTATGAACAAATAACCGAATATGAACAAAAAATAAAAAATAACTATAAGGAAATCGAAGAAGAATTTAAATCAATATCTCAGATTCACGAAAATATAAAATCATAAAATATCAATCTAATTCACATAAAAGGGCTAATGTGCTATAATGTATATAGGAAACAGGTGATAACATGAAACTATATAATACACTTACAAAACAAATAGAACAGTTTATTCCACATAACCCCGAAGAAGTCACTTTATATACATGTGGTCCAACTGTTTATCATTTTGCTCATATTGGAAATATGCGCAATTATATATCAGAAGATATATTAGAAAAATCACTAAATTATATAGGGTACCATGTAAAAAGGTGTATGAATATCACAGATGTTGGGCATTTAACAAGTGATTCAGATAGTGGCGATGATAAAATGCTAAAAGGTGCGAAAAGAGAAAAAACTACAGTTTTAGATATCGCTAAAAAATACACTGAGGCATTTAAAGAAGATTGTAAAAAACTAAATATAAAATGGCCAGATATAGTTGTCCCAGCCACATCATGTATAGATAAATATATTGAAATGACAGAAAAACTTTTAAAAGATGGCTATGCATATGAATCAAACGGAAATATTTATTTTGATATCAGCAAACTAAAAGATTATTACGCTTTAACAAATCATAAAGAAGATGAAATGGTTGTGGGTGTAAGGGAAGGTGTCGAAGAAGACAAAAACAAAAAGAACCAAGGTGATTTTGTTTTATGGTTTACAAAATCAAAATTTGATGATCAAGAATTAAAATGGGATAGCCCCTTTGGATTAGGCTATCCAGGCTGGCATATTGAATGTTCAGCAATTTCAATAAATAATTTAGGACAGTACCTAGATATCCATTGTGGTGGAGTAGATAATATATTTCCTCACCATACAAATGAAATTGCTCAGTCTGAAGCTTATTTAGGACACAAATGGTGTAATTATTGGTTTCACACCGAACACTTAAACGATAAAACTGGTAAAATGAGTAAATCAAAAGGTGATTTCTTAACCGTAGATTCATTAATAGAAAAAGGTTATAATCCTCTAATTTTTAGATATATGTGTTTATCATCGCATTATAGAAAACAGTTAGTATTTGATTTTGATACTTTAGATAACATGAAAGATAGCTATAATAAATTAATAAGTAGAATAAAAAACATCAAAGATGAAGGAACATTAGAACAAAATAAAATACAAGAATTTAAAAATAATTTTAAAGAAGCCCTAGAAAATGATTTAAATACATCTCTAGCTTTAACAACATTATATGATGTATTAAAATCAGATCTTTCAGGAAAAAGTAAATTATATTTAATAAATGATTTCGATAAAGTATTAGGTTTAGATTTATTAAAAGAAGAACAACTAGATAAAGATTTAAAAGAATATATTCAAAATAAAATAAACGAGCGAAATATAGCTAAACAAAATAAAGACTATGAAACAGCTGATAAAATTAGAGAAGAATTATTAAAACAAAATATTATAATAAAGGATACGAGAGAAGGAACAACTTTTGAAATACAAAAATAATATAAATGGAATAATACTTGTTAATAAACCCAAAGGTTTAACAAGCCGAGATGTTGTTAATAAAGTTCAAAAAATCTTTAATACCAAAGCTGGGCATACAGGAACACTAGATCCACTCGCAAGAGGTGTTTTAATAGTCTGTTTAGGAAAAGCTACAAAATTAACAGAAGAGTTAACATGCATAGAAAAAGAATATATTGCCGAAATTACACTAGGCTACGAAACAGATACACTAGATACTGAAGGAAAAATAATAAAAGAAAAAGAAACAAATATAACAAGAGAAGAACTAATTAAAACTTTACAAAAATTTATCAAAACATATAATCAAGAAGTTCCAAAATATTCAGCCGTTAAAGTAAATGGTAAAAAACTATATGAATATGCTAGAAAAGGTGAAGAAGTAACTTTACCTAAAAAGAAAGTTACAATATATGACTTAAGCCTTTTAGATTATGAAAATAATAAATTTAAAATATATACAAAAGTAAGTAAAGGAACATATATTAGAAGTTTAATAAGAGATATTTGCCATGAATTAAACGCACTAGGAACAATGAGTAATTTAGCTAGAATATCACAAGGAAAATATAAAATAAAAGATACATTTACTTTAGAAGATTTAGAAAAAGGTAAATATAATATAATTCCAATTAAAGAACTTTTAGATATGAAAGTAGTTAAAGTAAGTGGGAAATTAAAACAAAAAATAATTAATGGTCAAAAATTAGACTTTGATTACGATAAAGTCTTATTTACCGATATAAATGATAAAGAACTTGCCATTTATAAAAAGGAAGGCAAAGAATTAAAAGTTTATAAAATGTTATATAGTAATGAAAAAGAACTTACCAAAGTGTAAGTTTTTTAATTTATGCAAACTTTCCTTTTTTGAAGATTATTACCTTTCAAATTTACCATTTTTGTCTAAGACAGATTTCCAAAATTTGTATATAAAAACTATTCAAAAATGCCAAATTTGTCATTTGACTATTATTTAGTATTAGTTTAAATTATTTTCCCGTGGAAACATTTTAACCGCTATTGGTGTCTACCCCTAATCACTTGTATAAGTTAGATTGGAGGTTTTATAGTTATGACAAAAAAAGATTTTTAAATCCTAGTATTGCTTATAATTATAGTTTTATTAATTCTGTTCCCTCAGGGGGTTTAGGTTTTTAAAAAAAGACATCTAGCATTAAGCTAAATGTCTAAACACAAACTGTGGGTAGACATTGATAAGTTACAATGTTTCCCATCACTTATTTTATAACACATTTCCAAAAATAATTCAATAAAATTATATTTATTCTTGCATTTTTTCCCAATTTAATGTATATTATTAATGTACTTATTACTTGGATTAGAAGAACTCCATCTTTTATTCTAGGTTATAAGCGAATATAATAAATAAAGGAGGAAAGAAAATGGCATTAACAAAAGAACAAAAAGAAAAAATTGTTAAAAAATATGCTAGAGGAAAAAACGATACAGGTTCTGCAGAAGTTCAAATCGCTATCATGACAGAAGAAATTAAAGAACTTACTGAACATTTAAAAGAACACAAACATGACTTCCATTCAAGAAGAGGATTACTTAAAAAAGTAGGACACAGAAGAAGCATGCTTAAATATTTAAAAGAAACAGACGTTACAAGATATCGTGAAATCGTTAAATCTTTAGGATTAAGAAAATAGTAAAATAGTAGGCACTCCTTTTTGAGTGTCTTTTTATGTAATTAAGGAGAGGTATAATGAAAAAAGTATTCGAGTTAGATTTTAGAGGAAGAAAATTAGTAGTAGAACATGGACAGCTTGCCAAACAAGCATCAGGATCAGTATTAGTAAGATATGGAGATACTGTAGTATTATCAGCTGCTGTTGTATCAAAAACAGCTAACTTACTATCAGACTTTTTCCCACTTATGGTTTTATATCAAGAAAAATTATATTCAGTAGGAAAAATACCGGGTGGTTTTATCAAAAGAGAAGGTAGACCAACAGAAAATGCAACACTTGCTGCTAGAATGATTGACAGACCAATGCGTCCATTATTCCCAGAAGATTTTAAAAATGAAGTTCAAATAGTAAATACAGTATTATCAGTAGATCCAAACAATTCACCAGAAATGACTGCCTTATTTGGTTCATCTTTGGCTACATCTATAAGTAAAATCCCATTTAATGGACCAATTGCTAGTGTAAAAGTTGGTAGAGTAGATGGAAAGTTAATTATCAATCCAACAGTAGAAGAGTCAGAAAAATCAGATATTGATTTAACCGTTGCTGGAACAAAAGATGCTATCAACATGGTAGAATCTTCAGCTAAAGAAGTAAATGAAGAAGATATGTTAGAAGCATTAATGTTTGGTCATGAAGCAATCAAAGAATTAGTACAGTTCCAAGAACAAATTATAAAAGAAATTGGGCAAGAAAAAATGGAATATGAAAAACTAGAAATTACAAAAGAACTAAAAAACGAAGTAACAAATCTAGTAGAAAAACCATTAGATGAAGCATTAAGAATAAAAGACAAATTAGAAAAATATGGAAAAATTGATGAAATCAAAGATAACTTAGTAGAAAAATATACTAAAGAAAACGAAGATTTAAAAGATCAGGAACTAAAAGAATTAATTACTAAAGTATTATTAGTATTTGAAGAAGTAAAATATCAAACATTTAGAAAAATAGTAGTTATAGAAGGGCAAAGAGCCGATGGAAGAAAAATGAACGAAATTCGTCCACTTGATGCCGATATTGATATC
The DNA here is from genome assembly GCA_948466255.1 of uncultured Bacillota bacterium. Lineage (GTDB taxonomy): Bacteria > Bacillota_I > Bacilli_A > RF39 > UBA660 > Coprosoma. Next base: position 15,948 of record CAOJZV010000014.1, read on the forward strand.
TTACCTAGAACCCATGGCTCTGCCTTATTTACAAGAGGAGAAACACAAAGTTTATCAGTAACTACACTAGGAGCTTTAGGCGAACACCAAATTCTAGATGGTTTAGATTTAGAATCAGAAAAAAGATTTATGCTTCATTATAACTTTCCACAATTTTCAGTAGGAGAAACCGGAAGATATGGTGCTCCAGGTAGAAGAGAAGTTGGACATGGAGCCTTAGGTGAAAAAGCTTTACTTCAAGTGTTACCTTCAGAAGAAGAATTCCCTTATACAATTAGAGTTGTATCAGAAATTTTAGAAAGTAATGGTTCATCATCACAAGCTAGTATCTGCGCAGGATGTATGAGTTTAATGGCTGCTGGTGTACCAATAAAAGCTCCAGTTGCTGGAATTGCTATGGGACTAATTACTGCTGGAGATGAATATACTATCTTAACAGATATCCAAGGATTAGAAGATCACCTAGGAGATATGGACTTTAAAGTTGCTGGAACCAAAGATGGAATATGTGCTCTTCAAATGGATATCAAAATAACAGGTATATCAAAACAAATCCTAAAAGAAGCACTGCAGCAAGCTAAAGAAGCTAGACTTCAAATCTTAGATGTTATCACAGATACAATCAAAGAACCAAGACCAGAAGTAAGTGAGTATGCTCCAAAAATGATGACATTTATGATTGACCCAGAAAAAATTAAAGATGTTATTGGTAAAGGTGGAGAAATGATTACAAAAATCATCTTAGAATGTAGTAATGTAAAAAGTGTAAATGAAATAGGTGCTGTTAAAGTTGATTTAGAGGAAGATGGAACAGTAATAATCTATCATTCAGATAAAAAAGTAATCGAAGATACAGCCAATAGAATTAAAGATATTGTAAAAGAAGTAGAACCAGATGTAATATATACAGGAAAAGTAGTTAAAGTAGAAGACTTTGGATGCTTCGTTGAATTATGGCCAGGCACTGAAGGTTTAGTACATGTATCACAATTAGATACAAAACGAGTAGAAAAACCAAGCGACCTTGTAAAAGTCGGAGACGAAATATTAGTAAAATCATTAGGCTACGATAAGAAGGGAAGATTAAACCTTTCAAGAAAGGAGGCCATTAAATAATGACCGATAAAGCTCTTTTAAAAGCTGCTGGGATAATTGCTGTTGTATTAGGAATTATTAGTTGTCTAACAATAATTGGACTTCTTTGAGGAATCCCAATGATAATAGGTGGATATAAATTTAACGAATATTCAGAACTAGACGATAGTGAAATCATAAACCATAAATCAAGTATCCTTGGCTGGTCAATATTCTTTATTTTCTTCTCATTTATCTCTGCCATCTTAGGTCTTATATATTATTTCGGTCTTAATAACATAGAAACAAAAGAAGAAAACCTTTCATATTTAGATGAACTTGAAAGATTAAAAAAATTATATGATGAAAAAGCCATTACCAAAACAGAATACGATAAGAAAAAGAAAGAAATACTAGGTGAAAAATAATCACTTAGTATTTTTTTAGACAAAATAAAAGATAAAATAAATATTCTCGTTTAATATGGTATAATTATAAAAAGAGGTGAGTTGTTATGAAGAAAGTTGTAATAATCGGTGGAGGAGCTTCAGGCTTAACTGCGGCTATATATGCAGCAAAATCAGGTAATGAAGTTACCATTTTAGAAAGAAATAATACCACTGGTAAAAAAATATTAATAACAGGTAACGGTAGATGTAATTACTTTAATGAAGATCAAAAAAAACATCATTACCACTCATCAAATAAAGAATTAATCTTTCAAATAATAACGCCACATAATTTAAGTGAGATATTAGATTTCTTTGATACTATCGGCATAGTACCTAAAATAAAAAATAATTATTATTATCCAAATTCAAATCAAGCAGTTAGTATGAAAGAAGCACTACTTTCAGAATGTAAATTACTAGGCGTAAAAATAAAAACTGACTATTTAGTAAACAACATAATTAAAACTGAAAAAGGTTTTATTATAAATGATGAAATAATAGCTGATAAAGTAATAATAGCTTCAGGATCAAAAGCTGCTCCCAAAACAGGCTCAGATGGAATAGGGTATGAGTTAGCTAAAAAATTAAACCATAATATAATAAAACCACTTCCTGCATTAGTACAACTAAGAAGTAATGAAGCACCAAAAGAATGGAATGGAATTAGATGTGATGCCGAAGTTACATTAATTGAAAATGGCGAAGAAAAAAGAAAAGAAATAGGCGAAATTCAATTAACAGATTATGGTATGAGTGGAATATGTGTATTTAATTTAAGTGGGTATATTTCAAAAGGTTTAGATAAAAACAATAAAGAAGAAATAGTTATTAACTTTCTTCCAGAAATTAAAGATTTTATTACATTTATGGGCGAAAGAAATAAAAAAGTTAGAGGCCGTAATATAAGCAAATTATTTGATGGATTATTAAATTATAAACTTGCAGATATTTTAATTAAAAAATCAGGCATAAACAAAGAATCATATTGGAACGATTTAACAAATATTCAAAAAGAAAATTTAAACAAGAATATAACCAGTTTAAAAATAAATATTACTGGAACCAATTCATTTGATAAAGCTCAAGTTTGTAGTGGTGGTATTCCACTTACAGAAATAAACCTAAAAACAATGGAATCAACAAAAACAAAAGATTTATATTTTGCTGGTGAAATTTTAGATGTAAATGGCGATTGTGGTGGATATAACTTGACATTTGCCTTTGTAACAGGAATGCTGGCTGGAAAGGATAATTAAATGATTAGAGTAAGAGGAATAAAAATAAAATATGAAAATGATAACGAAACAGAAATAATAAAAAAACTAAGTAAAAAACTAAATATAAATCCTAAAGATGTAAAAGGTTATAAAATAAATAAAAAATCATTAGATGCCAGAAAAAAAGATAATCTTCATTTTGTATACGAAATAGATGTATATTTATTAAATGAAAACGAAATACTCAAAAGAAATAAATCAAATGATATTTTTATAACTCCAGACGAAAAATATACCTTTGAAGTTACAGGCACAAAGACTATGAAAAATAATCCAGTTATAGTAGGCAGTGGGCCCGCAGGTTTATTTGCGGCATATTTGCTAGCCGAAAACGGATTTAAACCAATAATAATAGAACGCGGCGAAAAAATAGAAGATAGAACAAAAACCGTTAATAAATTTTGGGAAGAAGGAAAACTAAACCCTGAATCTAACGTTAGTTTTGGTGAAGGTGGGGCAGGAACTTTTTCTGATGGTAAATTAAATACTTTAGTTAAAGAAAAACACTTTAGGATGAAAAAAGTATTTGAAACATTTGTAGAAAATGGAGCTCCAGAAGAAATACTATATATAAATAAACCTCACATAGGAACAGATATTTTAAGTGATGTTATAAAAAATATAAGAAACAAAATTATAAAAATGGGAGGACAATTTAGATATAATACCAAACTATTAGATTTAGTTATTGAAGATAATAAATTACAAGCTATAAAAACCAATGATGGAATAATAAAATGTGATAATTTAATTTTAGCTATTGGCCATAGTGCTAGAGATACATTTGAAATGTTATATAACCATAATTTAAATATGGAAGTTAAACCTTTTGCTATCGGATTAAGAGTCCAACACCAACAAAAAAAGATTAATTTAGCCCAATATGGAAACAAAGATATTACCGCATCTTATAAACTAACATATAATAATAACCAAAGAGGAATTTATACATTTTGTATGTGTCCAGGTGGGTATGTTGTAAACGCTTCATCAGAAAAAGGATATCTTGCCATCAATGGTATGAGTTATCATGATAGAAAAGGAGAAAATTCTAATAGCGCAATTATAGTAACAGTCGGTCCAGATGACTTTGGAAATCATCCTTTAGATGGAATTAAATTTCAAAGAAATCTCGAAAAAAAAGCTTATGAAATTTGTAATGGTAAAATACCAATTCAATTATATGGAGATTTTGTAAATAAAAAACTTTCAAAAACATTTGGCACAGTTAACCCAAATTTTAAAGGCGATTATGAATTTGCTGATTTAAATAAAATTTTACCTTATTTTATTTCCTTAAATTTTAAAGAAGCAATGGAATTTTTCGGTACAAAAATAAAAGGCTTTTCAGATAAAGATACAATTTTGGCTGGTATAGAAAGTAGAACATCATCACCAGTTAAAATTTTAAGAGATGAAAACTTTCAAAGTAATATAAAAGGAATATATCCATGTGGTGAGGGCGCAGGATATGCCGGCGGAATAACAACATCCGCTATGGATGGAATTAAAGTAGCTGAAGGAATCATGGAAATATATAAAAACTAAGACATTTTAAATGTCTTTTTATTATAGCTTTATTTTATACAAAATGGTATAATGAAAATAGGGTGATAATAATGAAAAATATAGTTAGAAAATCAATCAAAAAAGAAGCAAAGAATAAACCTAAAAAAACATTAGCACTATCTTTACTAATCGTTATGATTATTGCTATTTTAATTATTACAGCTACATATTTTATAATAGATTTAACAGGATATAGCTATAATATCAAAATAATAAATGATATAATTATTGGAATTATTCTAACATTAATTTCACCATTTATTTTAGGCTTTTCTAAAATAGCATTAGATATATGCCAAAATAAAAAAACAAATTATAAAGAAGTATTTAAAAGTATAAAAGAAATTAAATTTATAAAAATATTTGGTATTCTAATTTTAAGTTTTATTTTTATAGTTTGGATATTAGGCCTAATACCTGGAGTAGGTTTCTTTATTAATTTAGTTATTTTAATTTTATATACACCATTATTTATTATGATGCCATTTGTATATTTACAAAATCAAAAGCTATCAGTAAAAGAAATAGTATTCAAAACATCTAATATCATTTCAGAACATAGAATAATTATTTATGGATTATTAATTAGTTTTATATTTTGGATCATATTATCATTATTAACATTTGGATTATTATTCTTCTATGTAATTCCATATATATATTTATCAATCAGTTGTCTTTATTTAAATTTAATACATGAAAAAGAATACAAAAAACAAAAAGCAATTAGCGATGGAAATATAATTTTAATATTTATTACCATAAGTATTTTATTAATAGGTATTATTGCGATAAAAGTTCCAGGAGCTACAAATGTCTTTACCGCAATTATTAATGGCCAAATAAATACCAAAATAGGGGATACAACATTATCTTATGGAGGAATAAAAATTACTTATGATGCCCCTAAAGAATATGAAATCACATCAACTACAGATACTTCAAACACTTATATAAAAAATAATAATATTCTTCAATATTCTATATACTTATCAAAAAAAAATAAAATACTTGAAATGGATAAAGAAATAGTAAGTGAAATGAAATCATCAGGTAAAAAAGTTAGGGAAAAAGAGTCAAATATAAAAGTCAAGGGTCAAAAATTAATATGTTACGAATATACAGTAACTGAAGGAAATGATACAAACAACACAATAACAGTTTATTATCCAAAAGGTGATTTTACTGTTGCTATAAGTTTAACTAATAATGATAGAGAAATATCTAAAAATGATATAAAAGAGTTTATAACAATATATTAAGTAGCACAGGCTACTTTTTTTCTTGACTAAAATCATTAACTATCTTATAATTAAAATAGGTGAAAAATATGAAAAATAAAGGATTTACATTAGTAGAATTATTAGGCGTAATAGTTATTTTAGGAATCATTGGAACATTAGTAACCCCATTAGTTATTAATCTAATAAATGAAGGAAAAGAAGACGTTAATGCAATGCAACAAGAAACAGTAAAAAGAGCTGCAAAAAACTATGCTAACGCCCATATATATTCTCTTGAGGATTGTGATAATTGTGTTGTTGCAACACTAACATTAAGAGATTTAAAAGATGAAGGTTTCTTAGAAGAAAAAGAACTAAAAGATATCACTACAGATGCAAAAATTGAAGATAGTGCTAAAGTACAAATAAAAAAAGAAAATGGCAAATATAAGTATGTATTTCCAGTATCTAATTAATATTTTCTAAACTTTAGAAAGTATTTTTTATAAAAAAGAAAAGAGGTAATTAAATGTTAGAAGGAAAAGTAGCCATCGTTACAGGTGGTACAAGAGGAATAGGGTACGCTATTGTAAAAAAATTTCTAGAAGAAAAAGCAAATGTAATATTATTTGGTTCAAAAGAAGAATCAGTAACTAAAGCCATTAATACTTTAAAAGAAGAAAACAATTATGAAGTTAGTGGATATTTTCCTAACTTAACAAATGAAGAAGAAGTAAAAAAAGTATTTAAAAAAATAAAAAACAAATATGGAAAAATTGATATTTTAGTGAATAATGCTGGAGTATCATCTTCAACTCCAATAGAAAACTATACAACTGAAGAATACGACAAAATTGCAAATTTAAATATAAAATCAGTATTTATTTGTTCAAAAGTAGCAATACCTTATTTAGAAGAAACAAAAGGAGTAATTTTAAATACAAGTTCAATGGTAAGCAAATATGGTCAGCAATCTGGTGTTATGTACCCAGCTAGTAAATTTGCAGTTAATGGTATAACAGTTTCATTAGCTAGAGAACTCGCACCTAAAGGAATTAGAGTAAATGCTGTTGCCCCTGGTATCACTGAAACAGATATGGTAAAAAAATTACCAAAAGAAATGATAGAACCACTAATTAAAACAATCCCACTAGGTAGAATTGGAAAACCAGAAGATATAGCTAATGCATTCACTTTTCTAGCCAGTGATATGGCAAGTTACATAACAGGTGTTGTTTTATCAGTAGACGGGATGGCAAGAAATTAAAATGACATATATAAATAAAGTTAATACCCAAATAGGACCAATCACTTTAGCTAGTGATGGTATTAACCTAACCGGGCTTTGGCTTGATGGTCAAAAATATTATGCTGCTAATATAACTGATGAAATAATCATGCAAGATTTAGAAATTTTTAAAGAAACTAGAAAATGGTTAAAAGAATATTTTGCAGGTAAAAATCCTAAAATAAAATTAAAACTAAAGCCCAGTGGCAGTGACTTTAGAAAAGATGTATGGGATATATTACTAAAAATCCCTTATGGAAAAGTTATAACATATAAAGATATCGCAAAAGAATTAGAAAAAAAATATCAAAAGAAAATGTCAGCTCAAGCAGTAGGCGGAGCTGTCGGACATAATCCAATATCAATTATTATTCCGTGTCATAGAGTAGTAGGAACTAATGGTAGTTTAACCGGATATGCGGGGGGTATTAATAAAAAACTAGAGTTATTAAAATTAGAAAATGCCAACATTAATAACCTATTTATCCCTAAAAAAGGGACAGCATTATAAAAATAAAATAAAAATAATAAAAAAATAAAAAAATTAGTTGTCACAACTTTACAAATGTGTTATAATGAATTTTAGAATAGGAGGGCTGAAAATTGAATAATAAAATTAAAGTACTTAATGAAAATGGAGAAGAAATAGAAGCAGAAGTATTATTATATTTCAGTTTAGATAAAACGGGGAAAGATTATATTTTATATACCTTTGGTGAAGTGGACGAAAACACAATGGAAACAATTCATGCATCAATTATTATTGAAGAACAAAATGGTTATAAATTAGAAACTATGCCTGATGAAGATTGGGATACGGTTAAAGAGGTTATGCGCGAAATTATTAGAAATGAGCAAGAATAATGTCAATAGTATACGATAATAGTAAAGCTGTTAAAATAAGTAATGAAATGCGTAGTGGCCTAAATGCATATAACCAAAGAAAATCACAAATGGAAGATTTAACAGATGAAATTTCTAAACTTCAAGTAGAACTAGATGCAAAAAATAAAGAAATAGAATCATTGCAGATATCTGTTAATAGTGAAGATAAAAAAGTAGCTAAGGATGCTAATAAAAAATTAAAACAATTACAAAAAGAAAATGAAAAACTTTTAGCAGATATAAAAGAAATAGAAGAGAAAAAAATAAGCTTAAGAGTAAAACAAAACCGTGCAGATATCAATGGTGTTCAAACCAAACTTTTTCCCCCGAAAGAAGAAACCAATAATACCGACACTGAAGTTGTAGGTGAATATAAAGAAGAAGAATCATTTGTTCCAGTGGATCAACCATTAGAAATAAACAATGATGGAGATAATAAAATTTCAGAAGAAGATCTTGATGCAATTTGGAATAAATTACACAAAGAAGAAAATAGTACTGAAGAACCTGTTCAAGAAGAAATTACACCAATTTATGATGAGACAGAAACAGTAGAACCTGTTTATGAATCTGAAGAAACACCAGTTTCAATTTTTAATGACCTTCCAGAAAAGGTAGAAGATAATGAAATTGTTCAATCAGATGAAATAGAAAACAAGGTAGAAGATAGTGAAAACATCCAAACAGAAAAAATAGAAACTGACGATATTAGTTCGGAATTAGATAATCCTAATATTATTGAGCCAACTGTTATTTCTGAAGAAGTAAATGAGAACATTGAATCAATAGTAGACACTCCAGAAGTTTCTGAAGAAATAGATTTACAACCAGTGGAGACGGAAGATATTATTGTGACTGATAATGAAACTATTCCAGATAAAGTTCACAATGAAGTGGAAAACCAATTTCCTAAAATAGAAATTCCAGAACCTATGGATTCCGAAAAGAAGTTAAAAAGTATATATGAAGAAGTTGATGTAGAACCGAAACTATTGGATAAATCACCAAATAGAGATTTAAAGAATTTAACGTTGTTTGTAGATTATAATGATTATACATTTACATTTGCACAACAGCATTATAATAAAGAGGCATTAACTCCAGAAGAAATCGCATCATTAACTTCAATTAAAAGTTATTTAAATGAATTGGAATTTAATGCAAAAAGGGTAATTCAATACAATAAAATAACTGCAGAAAATAAACGTCTTAATAGAAAGATAGTTACACTTAGTAAAGAATTTACTAAAACTATTGATAAACTATCAAAAGACTATGTTAATACTACAGAAGAATTATCAAATCAAACAGACAAAGCAAAAGAACAAGTTGAAATTGATAGAGTAGAAAAAGTACAAACTCAAAAATTAAATGAATCTTTAACTGAAAATATCAAAGAACAAAATGCACAAATCGATAGTTTAAACGATGAAAATAAAGGTTTAAGAGAAACAATCGAAGCTAGAGATGAAAAAATAAAAGAATTAAAAGCTGATATAAAAGCACAAAAAGAGAAAATAAAAGTATTTGAAGAAAAATTAAATACCGTTCTTGGAATTGTTAAAGAAGTAAAAAATGAAAAAAAAGAAAAGTAAGTGATATTCCTTACTTTTTTTCTTTATATATCAATATTAATATAATAATTTGACATGATATATTATTTGTGTTAGAATACTAAACATTTGGAGGGGATAATAATGACAAAATCAAGAGATAAATTATTATTTGAATTAAATAATTTTGATAAAAAACAAAAGGAAGAAGTCTATTTAGGTTTTATAAATGGGTTATCACTAGAACAAGTAAAAGTGTATGCTAATGAGGAATTCCGTGTAACACAAATGGGACAAATTCGTTTAGGTTTAGAAAATGGATTAACATTAGAACAAGTGAAAGTATATGCCGATAAGAAATTTGATTATTTACAAATGAATCAAATTCGTTTAGGATTAGAACATGGATTAACAATAGGGCAAGTAACTGTGTATGCATCACATCTATTTGATTCTGATGAAATGGAGCGAATGCGAAATAAAATAGAAAATCGAATGGAAAGTAAAGAATTAATTTTAGAATGCCTTGATGAATTTTTTTGTGAAGATGAGTCAGATATACTAGAAATCATTGATAATTGTTCATACAATGAGTTAGTAGAACTACAGGATAAAATTCAAGAAAAAATAAACCAAATAAATACACAAGATATTGAAATACCAGAAAAACCTAAAAAAATATATAAAAAGACACCAACAGGCTATATTCAACTTTAATTTAAATTTTAAAAATAAAAGACAACAAAGTTTTATTTTGTTGTTTTTTCTATACCAATATAGTATAATAAAACTAGGAGGTATGTATATGGAACAATGGATAATATGGCTTATAATTATTATAATTTTAACAATCTTAGAGTTATCTACAGTCAATTTAACAACAATATGGTTTGTAGCTAGTGCTATTATAGCTTTAATAATTTCATTTTTTACTGATAATTATGTTATCCAGTTTGGGGTATTTGTAATACTTGGAGTTATTTTATTAGTAACTACAAGACCTTTACTTCAAAATGCATTAAAACAAAGTAAAGTAGCCACTAATTTTGATCGAATAATTGGCATGGAAGGAATAGTTACCGAAAAAATAACTAAAAACCAATCAGGTGAAGTAAAAGTTGACGGTAAACTTTGGACAGCTAATGCTGATAAAACAATAAAGGAAAACAGTATTATAAAAGTATTGGAAATAAAAGGGGTAAAATTAAAAGTAGAGAAAGTAGAGGATAAATAATGAGTGTATTTTTAGTGATATTAATTTTAGTAGTAATACTAATAATTCCAAATGTTAAAATAGTTCCACAATCACAATGTTATATTATTGAAAGACTAGGTTCTTATTATGCAACTTGGCATCATGGACTTCATTTTAAAATTCCATTTGTAGAAAGAGTAGCTGGAGTAGTGAGTTTAAAAGAAAAAGTAAAAGATTTTGATCCACAACCAGTTATTACAAAAGATAACGTTACAATGCAAATAGATACAGTAGTTTATTTTCAAATTACCGACCCAAAATTATACACCTATGGAGTAGAAAATCCAGTAAGCGCTATAGAAAATTTAACCGCAACTACACTTAGAAATATTATTGGAGAATTAGAACTTGACCAAACATTAACTTCTAGGGATGTTATTAATACAAAAATGCGTTCAATTTTAGATGAGGCAACTGATCCATGGGGAATTAAAATAAACAGAGTAGAAGTTAAAAATATTCTTCCACCACGTGATATTCAAGATGCCATGGAAAAACAAATGCGTGCTGAACGTGAACGACGTGAAGCAATATTAAAAGCTGAGGGTGAAAAGAAATCAAGTATTTTAATTGCTGAAGGTGAAAAACAAAGTGCAATATTAAGAGCTGAAGCTGATAAAGAATCACAAATAAGAATTGCCGAAGGTGAAGCCGAAGCAATATTAAAAATAAAAAAAGCTGAAGCCGATAGTATCAAAATGATTAAAGATGCTAAAGCAGATCAAAATGTTCTTACACTTAAAAGCTTTGAAGCCCTTGAAAAGGTAGCAAATGGCAATGCAACTAAAATAATTGTACCTTCAGATTTACAAAATTTGGCAACTTTAGGAACAACCCTAAAAGAGATGTTTAAAGAAGATAAAAAATAGGCTATTTTTGGCCTTTTTTTCTTTACAATTATTGATTTAATTGTCAAATAAATGTATAATGTAAACAGAAGTAGAAAACGTGTAGGTGAGTATTATGAGAGAAGCAAATGATATGACAAATTTAAATTTCGATCTTATAAGAGGCTGGATTAGTGAACATTTAAAAAAACCAAATGATATAGTTCATAGTGAAGGTCGTAATGTCATTGTTAATACTGAAGTTGGTATTAAAGAATTTACAATTCCTAAATTAACCGAAGAAACTAAAGAAGCATGGCAAAAAGTATGGCTTGATGTGTATGAATCATGTATAGATGCCCTACAATTAAAAGTTAATCGTATATATGTAGTTGGTAGAAAAGAAGGATATATTGTCCAATCTTCACCAAATGAAGTTAGGGTTGGTGTATCGATTATAAAAATTTCTGATGATCATAACTCAGTTGCTTATGCTCGTGCACTAGAAAAAATTATTTATGATTATAACAAAATAAAAGAAGAGGAAGCAAAACTTGCTATGGGCTCACCAATAAATGTGAATCATTCAACAATTAAAATAGATAATCCAAACAAAATGGCTACACATATGTATAAAGTTAATGGCGTTACAGAAAGCATAAAACCAGAAAAACCAGCTATTGTTATTCCAAAACCAAAAGAAAAAACTGTAAGTCTAGAAAATACAGTAAAATCAGTTAGAATGGAAATGCCTAATTCAGTAAATCCAGAATCAAATAAAGCCATAAACAATCATGAAAAACATCAAGTAATTGTTCAAAAAATACCAGGAAATGTTTCATTAGATAAAACAGAATGTGAAATTTATCGTGAACAATCATTAGTAATAGTAACCTGTATGAGTGTAAAAAATGGTGATGGTATTTTTAGAGACAATATAGAAATGTTAAGAAACAACATTCCTAATGTTGAAATAGGGTCCTTTATTAGTGGAAAATCCACAAATTCTGATCAAGCTATTAAAGAAACAACTAGAATGTTAAAATTATTAGATGAATGTAAAGTATCAAAACTTGTTATATATGAAATAAATAATGATTATATAATAAGCCACTTAAAGAAAAAAGAATGTATTGAAGATATTATAGAAGCTGCAAATAGTATCTGTGACGCTTTAAAAGATTCAAACTACTATCCACTTTTATGCATGGATTTTGATACATATGAAAATATAAAAAACATACTTCCAGAATATAAAGAAAAATATCCGGTTATAAGATGTGTCACACCAAAACAAAAAGATATGGTTAGTAGTAAAGATGATATTTTATATATGAATCCAAGTAGTGATAGTGATGCTTTAATGGTTGCAGATATAAAAATGCAAACTAAATTGAGAAGCATTCCAAAGCAAATAGTAAGAGAATCTTTAAGTCGAGTTGCCTAAAAGATTCTTTTTTTATTTATAAGGAATCTTTCTTTTATGAATAAAAGAAAGGCTAAAAAATAGGTTAAATAATTCGATTTTTCCATTGACTATAAAATATGATGGTGGTAAGATAGAAACTATCATTTAAAAGTTATAGAATTTTTTATTAATACCATAATAATAAGAGGTGATGCGAGTGAAAGAAATATATTTAGCTGGCGGATGCTTTTGGGGAGTTCAAAAATACTTCGATTTAATAGATGGAGTTATAGGAACTGAAGTAGGATATGCCAACGGAAAAACAAAAAAACCCAATTATCAAAATGTCTGTAATGGCAGCGGACACGCAGAAACCGTTCACATTATTTACAATCCCGATATAATCAAATTAGATAGACTTTTAGAATATTATTATGATATTATAGATCCAACAAGTTTTAATAAGCAGGGAATAGATGAAGGAATACAATATCGTACAGGTATATATTATAATGATAAAAAAGATACTGAATTAATTATAAATTCACTAGAGAACTTGCAAAAACTATACAAAAAACCAATAGTAATAGAAGTAGAAAAATTAAAAAATTTTACTCGCGCAGAAAAGTATCATCAAAAATTTTTAAAAAAACATCCATTTAGTTATTGCCATATACCAAATTATAAATTTAAAGAAGTTAAAAATAAGGATATGAGTCATTATGTAACAAAAAGTAATGGAACAGAGCCTGCGTTTAAAAATAAATATTATAATCATTTTAAAGAAGGAATATATGTCGATATAGATAATAATGAACCATTATTTTCATCAAAAGATAAATTTAAAACAAATTGCGGCTGGCCAACATTTAGTAAACCTATTGCCGAAAATAAAATAGAAAAACATACTGATTTAAGTCATTCTATGGTAAGAACAGAAGTAATATCAAAAACAAGTAAAAATCATTTAGGCCATGTATTTAATGACGGGCCAAAAGAATTAGGTGGAGAACGTTATTGTATAAATAGTGCTGCTCTTAAATTTATTCCAAAAGAAAAAATGAAAGAAGAAGGATTTGGAAAATATTTAAAAGAATTATAACAAGGAGAAAATTATGAAAAAAACACTCACACTCGCTACCTTTAACTTTCAAAATCATTATCACCCATATCAAACATTAAAAGATAAAACAGATTGCTATTCATTTATAAAATTTATAATGGAAAATGATATAGACATTTTAGGTACTCAAGAAATAACAAATAGAAATTTAAAACTATGCAAACCCGTATTAACTGATTACGGATATAAAATATATGGTGATGGTAGATTTGGTAAACTAGGTTATTTTTACCCACTTAACTTAGCCAATGAAACTAATTCAATTATTTTTAAAAAGGATTTAGGTAAGGGTATTACAACAATAAAATTACCTTGGCTTGGAACAACATTTCCGCGTATTATTACAAGGGCAGATTTTGATAATATAGTATTTTTAAACACGCATCTAGATAATATAAATCCTAAAGTAAAACAGAAACAATTACTATTTATAAAACAAATAATAAAGCAATTAGTAAACGAAAATAAAGATATTATTTTAACTGGCGATTTTAATATGACTTTAAAAAACAAAAATTTTAAACAATTCATCTATGATTTAGAAAACTTAAATATAAAAAGAGTAGAAGCCAACAAAAATAGTTGTCGTGGAATTGATTTTGGTCCACTGGACCATATATTTATTCCTAAAAATTGGAAAGTAGAAGAAATAAAACAACCAAAGGTTTCTATAAGTGATCATAAACCAATAATAGTTAAAGTAAAAATAAAATAAGGTATATCTATCGAAAAAATTACCTTGTTTTTTTTTTTTTTTTT